>JAYVZU010000396.1:0-4226 GCA_043783075.1 Rhodanobacteraceae bacterium | reverse complement strand
GTAGGGCTGCGATGAATGGGGCACAGAGTTGTGAAGGCGGGCGAGGACTGCCTCCACCAGCGTCTCGGTTTCGGGGCGCGGAATCAGGACGGCTGGTGTGACTTTAAGTTCCAGGCCGTAGAACTCCTGCGTCCCGAGAATGTATTGGATTGGCTCGAATCGCAGCCGGCGCTCGACGACGCGCTGAATGTCGGCGAGTTGCTCGCGCGTGAGCGAGCGTTCCGGATGGGCGATCAGTGCGACGCGGTCCAGACCGAGCGCGTGCATCAGCAGGATGGTTGCGTCGGGCACGGCGGTGGGGCGCAGGTCGGGATGCGCGGCGAGTTGGCCGGCGGCTCGGGTCAGGGCTTCCCTTACGTCGATCAACGTTAGCGCTGCCGAACCAGAATTTCGTTGCCGTCCGGGTCCGTCAACGAGAGCATGTCGTCTGTCTTTTTGAACTTCACATGCTCGTGGTTCAGGTGGCGGCTCGATTTGCCCAGACTCGCCGTCTGAAACGTAATGCGGGCGTGTTCGCCCAGCGCCGGGGACACAATCTCCACCTCTTCACCCGAGTTTCCCGGCAGATGCAAGGTAAGCTGCTCGCCAGGTAGCGGCTTGAATGAGAGCTGATTGAGATAGAACATCCGCGCCCCATCCACATCCATCACCGACAGCGCAACGCCGAGTAGCCGGTCACCGATCCGGTCCGACCCCAGGTGCTGTCCGGCGTCGTTTGAATGCAGTGACCCCGGCATGTACTGGGTGTACTCGATATTTTGCGGAATCGCCTTGAAGTTCGGCCCAATCGGCTGCAGCGGACCGGGCATGGTGAACAACATATTGCCTGCCCCGGCCTTGCGCACCGTATTGGGAGTGAGCCCATGGGCGAGGTAGTCAGCGTGGACAGCTTCAAGATCGTTGCCCTCGAAACAGAGGTGCAAAAACGCCGGTGCCGGATCTTTCGGGCTGACGGGGTATAGCTCAATAAACTGGTGATCGTTGATCTTGATGAACGCTTCGTATGGCACGTCATCTTTGCGTAGATCGAAGGCCTGCTCAAACCCCAGGCTCTGGTAGAAGGCGATCGAAGCGGCCAGATTCTTCACCCGGATCGCAACATGCGCTATTCCCGCGAGCGGCGGAGCCTGTTGCGCGGCGGCAATCGAGGAACCCAACATCGCAGCGGAAAGGGCAGCAAATTGAGCGAGTCTCATAGGCGTGTTCCTAACTATAGAGGCGGCTCATCGCGGTGTCGAGGTGGGAGGCACCACCGGCTCAGCAGGCTCCGGGTTATCCACCTCGATCGCGCCCGGCAGAAGGGTTATCGACGCCGCATAGCGATGGTAGTTGCTGTAGTGCGCCACAAATTGTCCGCGTATCGCTCGATTTGCGCTGCCGCCCGTGACAACCGTGGGCAACCAGTAGGTCTCATCCCCCACCTTGGTCGGGGCGCAGTCAACGGAGGCAAACGGAGCCGACCTCCTGGTTGCGGGAGTATCCGGAACTGTGCGTTCGAGGTGGACAAGCTGGTGAGTGGCCGCGTCGACCCGAACCAGGCCAGTCAAACCTGCGCGGCTTTTCGCGCAATCTGATTGACCTTCGAGCTCGGACGGAACGGAGATGGAGATCTGAATCGTCCCCCCAGGGCCAGGCTCAGGCAGCAGGTTGAAGGCGAAACAGTGAATGTTTTTGGGCGTAAAGAACATCTCTTGAAATCGCCCGAAGCCGCCAAAAAGGGCGAACGGCAGCTTTACCTGTTTTCCGGGTTCTAGCGGCTTTCCATTCGAGACGGTGATTTCGCGAGATTCTTTGAGTGGCTCGCCGGGTGCGCCACGAACCGCGCGAAACGTCCCACGGGATTCCACTTTGTCTTTGAACATGCCGCGATAGGAAGCTTCCGACAGGATCGTCTCATCCGCCGTTAGCGATGGGAGCGTGGCGCGGTACTGGTCGGCGTTCGCGATCAACTGGTTAAGAAGTTCGGGCGGCGCAGCAGACTGGGCCCCTAGCGGGAGAGAAAGCGCCAGGGAGGCGAACGTGAGGTAGATGAATTTTCGTGTCAACTTGTAGCAAGGGTACACGAATACCCACCGTTGATTACTCAACAAGAGTCGGCGGACCAACGTTCTTGCCAATCGAGGAAGTATTGAGTGAGGGGTCGGCCGCGACGCAGTGCCACTCGCCGGCTGTGCTTCTGAAGCAGGCTCCCGCAGCATTCACTGCCCTGAATTCATTGCAGTTACGGTTGTTTGGGTTGTCGAAGTGGCTCGCCGGAAGCCGGTTGCATTGGAAGTTGTTGTAGGTCGCATGAAGCTCGACGACCTGCTCTGCATTGTCAATGTTGAGCTTCTTGGCATCCATCGCCGCATTGAATGGTCGCGGGCCGGACAGATTTACCGACACCTCCGACACCAGGTACAGCATGCCGTCAAACTCATGCTCGGCGTCGCAGATAAAAACATCCCGGGCCTCCGCGGCCGTAAAGTGGTCCGGATGGCGGTTGCAATCGCGTGGATCGCGTGTGCCGTAGCGAGCACCAACGCTCATATCCTGCGGCGGTGCGGAGGCCGATTCCACCCCAAATGCCGCCTGCACCCCCAAGGGAGAGGTGATGTGCATACGGAGTTCGTGCGGATCGGCCTTGGCGCGCAACTCCAGCGAGCCGCATCGGACGTTGTAAGCCCCCGCCACTAGTGCAGAGGCAACGGTGCATGGGCTCCACTTGCCGAAGGTGTAGAAATCCACGGCATCGCCGGGCTTGAAGTTGGGTAGTTGCTGGGCATACGCCAGCGGTCCAAGCGCCACGCAGGCGATCGCAGCTAGAAAACACGTCAGAGTTCGCATCAAAGCACCTCCACATCACGGATTGGAGTCCATGACGGTCGGGTCAGTGTCGGGGAGCGGACACTGTTGGCCGGGTATAGTGGAGCCTAGCAGGGTTGTGGAAAAAGTGGCAAGAGTATCAAAAGTAACGTGACCATCAACGGGAGGACTACCGCGCAGAAGTGGTCTTGCCTGACTCGCGATACATCTGCCAGATCGATTGCAGCGCTAAAAGTAGCCAAACAACGACAAAGCCGTAGTTCCACACATCGAACGGTCCGCGCAAAGCCACCACCAGCGCAACGGCTGCGACCACCAGGTACATTACGACGAGGACCGGGCTGACCCAGGTCATGCTGTCAGGCTCGGCAGACTGCGATCGCAACTCCAGCCGCTCCTCCAGAGTAGGCGACCAGTTCCCGGCAGCCAATTTGCGCCGCACCGAAATAGCCGCAATTCGCACCGGAAGCATCAAGCAAACAGCCGCCAGGAGAAGGAAGATGACTCGGGTCATCGGGACCTGCTGCGGCTTGCTGGCATACCAGATCAACATGCCGGCCGGGATGACCAGAAAAAGGAAGATTCCGACGGTAAATCCGACGATAATCCGCTGATTGAGACCAACCTGCAGGCGTTGATACGGCGTGAGCGAGTTGTGCGTGGGATCAACCATTTCCGAATGAGTGTAACGCACCTACTGCCAGCGGTGGATTTATCCCGCGGACCAACGCCTTAGGCATCCGTCGGTTCGCCCTTCATCTTCTCCGCTATGTTGACGCAAAGCGTACTTCACGCATCCGTCGGTTCGCCCTTCATCTTCTCCGCTATGTCATGTGCGATCAGCGCGTCGACGGTCGGCTGTAGTTGACCTTCCATCACCATATTCAGGTTGTGGTTGGTCAGGCCGATCCGGTGATCCGTCAGGCGGTTTTGCGGGAAGTTATAGGTCCGAATCTTCTCCGAACGGTCTCCAGTGCCGACCTGCGACTTACGATCCTTGGCCTGGATTTGATGGACGCGCTCGGCTTCCACCTCATACAGACGCGACCGCAACACGCGCATCGCCTTCTCGCGATTCTTGATCTGGGACTTTTCGTCCTGGCAGCTGACCACGGTGTTGGTCGGAAGGTGCGTAATTCGAATGGCCGAGTAGGTCGTATTGACCGACTGACCGCCGGGTCCAGACGAGCAGAACGTGTCGACGCGCAGGTCCTTGGCTTCGATCTTGATGTCTACTTCCTCGGCCTCGGGCAGCACCGCCACCGTGATCGCGGAAGTATGCACCCGGCCCTGGGTCTCGGTCGCCGGTACGCGCTGCACGCGGTGTACGCCAGACTCATACTTCATCTGTTGATACACCTTTTCGCCTTCAAAGATGGCCGTCACGTCCTTGAGACCGTTGCCGATGCCGGATTCCGACT
>JAYVZU010000395.1:0-4237 GCA_043783075.1 Rhodanobacteraceae bacterium | reverse complement strand
AACTTTCCCTTCATCATCCTGCTCACGGTCGTCAATATCTTCATCCTCATCAAGATTCCGGCAATCACCGCCTCCATCTTTTCCGGTAGCAGCAGCGGTCACGACGCAGGCATGGGTGCAATCACCGGAGCCATCACAGCCGGAATCATGGGTTAGAGGAGATCAGCGATGCCAGTTCACAAGACGAAATCCCCAGACATTACGCGCGCGGCGGAACGCTATTTGGAGCAGTATGGCGACCCGCTAGTAATGAACACCTATCTGAAAATCACGATCCTTGTTCTGGGTGCTGTCTGCCTCATGCTAGGTACGCTCACTTTCAAGAGCCAGAAAGCCCTTGCCGGTATGAAACCTCTCGTCATTCGCATCAATGACGTAGGCCACGCCGACGCCATCGACTACCGCAACTACCAGTACAAACCACAGGAGGCGGAGAACAAGTATTACCTCTCGCGGTGGGCCAACTTGTACTTCCAGCGCAATCGCTACACGATTGAGCGCGACCAGACGCAGGCGCTCTACTTCCTTAATTCGGATGTTCAGCAAGCCGTCATCCGGCAGGAGCAGTTGACCAAGACAATCACCACCTTCCAGCAGGACAGCACCCTACCGTATGTCGATATCACTATCAAGAGCGTCATCCTCGACGATCTACGGCAGTCGCCCTATTCCGCTCGGATTGAGTTCGAGAAGGTCTATACCAACGCTAACGACCATTCGGAGATCAAGTCGGAGCGTTGGACCGCCAGCGTGACATATGTCTTCGCCGATCACGTCGAGAACAATGCGCTCGCCTTCAATCCGCTTGGACTCACTATCGTTCGTTACCGCGCTGACCAGGCGTTCGACTAGGAGTAGCTATGAATCACGACTTGGATCTCCTCATATCGTTTCTGCAACCCATCAAAGATCTGCTGCTTGATGACTCTGTGAGCGAGATCATGGGCAATCCGAATGGCCAATGGTGGTTTGAACGTAAGGGCAAGTTGGAGCACGCGGAAATCGTCTTCGACGCGAAGGCGCTCCGTACGGGGCTTGAGGTGATTGCGAACAAGTTGAGCCGAAAGCTAGATGAGGCTCACCCATTACTGAATGCTCAACTGCCGGACGGTAGCCGCCTCGCGGCGGTCCTTCCGCCCGTTGTGCGGCCCAACCCCGCCGTTACCATTCGGAAATTCTCCAAGGCCCGCTTCACCATCGCAGACCTCATCCAGGCCGGTGCCATGACCCCGGAGATAGGCGCAACACTGAGCGGCTATATCGAGGTCGGAAAGACGATGCTAATTAGCGGCGGAACGGGCAGTGGCAAGACGACATTGCTCAACGCCCTCGCCGATTACATCCCCGAGGAAGAACGCATTGTCGTGATCGAAGATACGTCTGAGCTGCGTATCGGTAAGCCGAATCTACTAGCGTCGGAGTGCCAGACGGAATCGCACACCGGCACGGTGAGCTTCAACGATCTATTGAAGGCTGCGCTGCGGTGGAGGCCTGACCGCATCATCCTCGGCGAGGTACGCGGCGAAGAAGCCCGCACGCTGCTCGATTCCTTCAACACCGGACACGCAGGTTCGATGGCAACCATTCACGCCAGCTCCGCCGTGAAAGCCCTTCGCCGATTCGGTGAGTTGGCAATGCGTTCGCATCAGCAATCGAACCGCGACGACATCTCGGCGGAGATCGCCGAGACAGTTCAGATCGTTGCCCAGGTGGGAAGATTCGCCAGTGGTCGCAAGGTGAGCGAGATTATCGCCGTACGTGGATATGACCGCGGCACGAAACAGTTCGTGTACGAAACCATCTTTGATATCGCAGGCGAGCGCGACGTTCCAGCAATTCATCCAATCAGTTCAACCAGCAACAAGAGGGAGAACGTCCATGCCATTGCTTGAGATCACCACGAGCCGCAAAGTCACTGCTACCGTTTCGCTGGAGGAGCCCACCGCCAACCTTGTCAATCAGTATGCTGCATTCACTCATGTTGGCGCAGACGACGTGGTGAATAAAGCACTCGAATACGTGTTCACCAAAGACAAGGATTTCCAGAAGTTCATCGGTTCGCCCAATGATGCAAAGCCGATCCATTCGTTGCGTATCAAGCGCAGCAACGATGATGCGCCGAAGGGAAAGCCGGGCCGCAAGCCAGCAACGTCCGTGCCAGTTCCAACAGCAATTCCAGTGGCGAGCATGGCGGCGAAGTAATTTGCATTGCCCCCTCAATGATTTGTGCCGGGATGGTAGCGGTGCTACGCACCGGATGAATTATGACACTCCACCCCTCCGAGGGTCGTGCTGGGAATCCTTGTGGATTCTTGAAGGCGACAGAACAACCTCAACAACTTACGGCGCATAGGGATTCTTGAGAATACCCAAGTATTCCCAAGAATCCCTGACGGATCGAAGGTAAATATGTCCCTCTTCAACGATGATGCGATGGTCGATAAGGCACAGCAACGGACATCATTTCGTCTCACGAATGTCTCATCTAAGCTGAGCCGAAGCGAAGCGGAGCGATTCGATTTGCTCGCCAAGAAGCGCGGCCAGCAACGCGGAGAGTTCATTCGCCGGCTCATCCTTGACGAGCTGATACGAGATAGCGGAGCCCCCACCGCCAGCCCTGAGTTGAGCGAGATCGTAGGAATTCGACTCATGCTTACCAACCTCCTCAAGCCGCTCACAACCGGCCTCAAGATCACGCCCGAGGTGTTCGACGGAATCATGGTCGAGGTCAAGAAGCGGAAGACTGCGCTTGCTGTCGAGACGAAGCAGGACCTGGAGCGTGCATGATGGCAAGTCAACAGTGGGGTCGCAAAGAAACCGTCATTTTTCCACCGCATTCCGCCATCTACACCTATGGCGCGGTGTTCCTTGCATTCGTGATGACCGGGTGCTTTCTGTACGTTCGTTTTGCCTACGGCCAGACACCCTTGCAGCAGTTCTACACGCCGATGTACGCACGAGCGGCGGCGGGCGCGGCCCTCAACAAGAAGGACAAGTATCAACTGCTCTACGTTGGTGACGGCACCAAGATGGGCGAACTCGCCGTCGAAGCCGACGTACAGCAAGGCACGACTTCCGCCCCCGGCGGCAAGCATATACCGCTTACGCTTTCGAGCGCGGCGGTAGCGCGTGGACTCCGCGCCCTCTATCGAGGGCCGGAGCAGCTGTACCTCGACAAGTCCCTGCACGAGTACCTAAAGACGAGCGTCTTCCAGGGCGACCAGCTCTGGGACATCTACAAACTTCCGATCCTGTTTGGCTTCCTCTCGCTACTCGCCCAACTCCCACTTTCCATACGGAAGGACATCAAACGCCGGAAGCAAATGAAGTACGGTCGTCTCTTGAAAGGGCCGGTGTTGCTGACTCCTAAAGAGTTCAACGAGACGGTGAAGGGTGACGGGATTGGCTTCAAAACTACCGAAGCCAAAGAGATGATGCGGATACCGCTGAGGGCCGAAGCGCAGCACATTGAACTCATGGGCGACACCGGGGCCGGGAAGACCAGCCTCATCATGCAGATACTCCGGCAGATTCAGGACAGACAGGAGATGGCTATCGTCTACGACCCGGCTTGCGAGTTCATTCAGAGGTTTTTCGATGCCGACCGTGGGGACATCGTGCTCAATCCTTTAGATGCCCGCTGCCCCTACTGGGGGCCGTCTGAGGAGCTTCGCCGGAAGGCGGAAGCCAAGGCGATTGCAGCCTCGCTCTACCAGCCGACCAGCGACAAGAAGGGTGAGTTTTTCACCGAGACGCCACAGAAAATCTTTGCCCATCTCCTCACCTTCGGGCCGACCCCGACGCAGTTGGTCGCTTGGCTCTCCAACCCGGATGAGATCGACAAACGTGTGCTCGGAACAGAGATGCAGGCCATGATTGCGAAAGGCGCACAGCAGCAGCGCAACGGCGTCCTGGCTTCGCTCGGACTGGTAGCGGACAGCCTACGAATGCTGCCCACCAAGGAGCAGTCGAAGACGACGTGGAGCGCCACAGAATGGTCAGAGACTCGCAAGGGTTGGATCTTCATTACTTCGAGCGCGACCGAGCGCGAAGCCCTGCGGCCGCTTCACAGTCTTTGGATCGACCTCTTGGTTCTGAGGCTCTTGACCGCACAGCAGGGAACCCAGAAGCCAGTTTGGTTTGTCTTGGACGAACTGGCGAGTTTGCAGCGTCTCCCTCAGCTCCACACGGCCATCACAGAGAACCGGAAGAGCCAGAATCCTCTCGTCCTCGGCTT
>JAYVZU010000394.1:0-12732 GCA_043783075.1 Rhodanobacteraceae bacterium | reverse complement strand
TCGGCTGTAGCGCAGAACGTCGCCCTCGTTATAACGAGCCGCCCACATACGGTCTGCTCCGGTGAGGTCTTGGCGAGGGACAAGCACCTTCGTCTGATGCTCGTCTTTGCCGACAACGCCCTTGGCTTGCAGCTCGGTATGGATCGCTTGATTGATCTCGGTACGAGAGCGGTTGTCGGGTGAGACGACCAACGTGTTCTCCGGCGATTTCGCATACTCTTTGGCTATTGCTGCGATGCGCTCCTCCGGGGCTTTGACTTCATGAATGCGCCCCTGCCGGTCCAAGCCCGCAATCGCCAGTCCAACGTCGCCACGCGCAAGCTGCTCGACGGTCTGCTTCAACTCCGTGTCTTTCTGGCGAACGATCTCCTCCAGCCTTACAGTCTTCATACCAGACTCTTGTAGCTGGGCAAAGATTCGACCAGCCTCAACGGACTCATGCTGGCGGGTGTCACCGACCAATAGAACGCGCTCGTTCGGATGGAGGCGGCTCACAAACTCGTGCATCTGCCTAGTTGAGGCGAGAGAGCTTTCGTCCACCACATATAGGCGCTTCTCACCGGTATCAACTTTCTGTCCTTGGGCAAGATGGGCTTGCAACGTCTTTGTCTCGATGCCGGCCTCACCGAGCTTCTGAGCTGCGCGAGATGTCGGCGCAAAACCTTCTACCCGATACCCCGCATACTCCGCGCCCTCGCGCACCACGGCCAAGGCCGTCGTCTTCCCCGCACCCGCGACTCCGTCCAAGCCAGCGATCTTTTCACGCGACAAGAAGACATCTATCACAGCCTGCCGCTGTCCAGCGTTTAGCTCAGGGTGACGCTCCACAACATCTATGCGCGCTCGTACATCTACCAGCATTGGATCGGCGGTGCCACGTTGGTTGCCGTCCTTCATGTGGCCGATGGTTTCGCGCTCCATGCGAAGCGTTTCCGCCGTCGTGTACTGCTGGCCTTCGTGCTTCGGCCCATGCTGGACAGTGCGAAACTCTCCCGACTGTGCTCTGCGATCGAACTCCTGCCTGACCTGTGAGAAGCTGGCCTCGCCCATGCCTCTATCGAGCGCCGCCGTGAGGATCGACCGTCCGCTCTCAACCGCTGAACGCTCAAAGAGATGTTCGCGGGCATAGGTCACGGACACCTGGGCGGACTTGCCCGGATGGGATTCGTGATTTTGTCCATGCTGCCGCGCTTCGGCAACAACGCGGTCGGCTTGGTGACCGTACTGCGCCGACAACTCCCGGTGTTGCCGCAACACCTCTTCAGGCGATAGCAACTCCTTGGAGTCCCGCGTCCGGTGCGCCGCGATCTGCGCGGCGGCTGGCCCGTCGATGCCGTTGGCGCGGATGTAGTCCTTCACTTGCTCCCGGCGAAGACTGTTGGCCGCAAGGTACTCCTTGCTGTACCCGGCGATCTGCGGCTCACCCCATTCGCCGCGCTCGACCTTATAGCCGAGGTCGTTCAACCGAACGGCCAACTCCGATCGGTAGACGTTCGTGGCGTAGCTCTGCGAGGCGAATAGCTCCTGGGGTTGCAGGGAGCGGGTCTGCCCGCTCTCGCGCTCCGTGACATTGAAGATCACAGCATGGGTATGGAGCTGCGGCGCGGCGTAGCCTTCCACCGGTCGCGCGGTATCGTGCTCGAAGGTAGCGGCGGCAAACTTGCCCGTCGTCTCCGGCTCCCGAATGTTGCCGATCCGCGCCTCGGTATACCGCTCCAACTCAGTCAGGGCCACGCGGACACTCTCGCGATGCGCTTGCCGCACCCGGTCATCGCCACCTACGAGCGCGGTCAGCGAGACAGACTTCGGCGCGGAGAACGTCGCGTCCCATCCGGCGCGATGCTCGACCGACGTAATCTCCTTGCCGTTCTTGCCCTCATAGGTCTTCGATACCTGGTGCCGAACAAGCTGCTCCTGAGTGTTTGGGTGCTGGCCTTCGCTCAAGCGAGCGAAGTGCTCCGCGCCCACGGCTCCCGAAAGTCCCCACTCGCCGGAGAGCCGCCCCTGCCACTCACTATGCCCCTGCTGGTCGCGGCTCCAGTAGTTCTGCTCACTCGAAGCAAACTCCCGCGCATGATACGTCCGCGCCTGGCCTGCCGAGAGCGGTTTAGAGATGGACAGCATTGGGGCCCGATTTCAACGCGGCAACCGAACTGCCGCATGTAGGTATGCTAGACCTCTTATTCGAACGCGGCTGCCATAAGGTTCCGTTCCGCTCGGGAGATGCCGAACCGGGTGGCCTGTTCTCTCCAGGTCGCAACAGCCGTCTCAACAGACTTCAGAGCCGCGTCCGCTTGAGCGGCGGATATCCCATAGGTCTTGTAGGCATTCATAGCCACAGAGACATCACACGTCGCCTCTGTTTCGTCGATAGCGAGGGAAAGCTCATTGCGATCAACAGTAGGGTTGATGTCGTAGGCCGGCGAGAGACGAATCCCCTCTGCATCGACGAAGAAGCCGTGGTTGCGGAGATGGTCGTCTGTGTTGTGGATGCGAATGTTCAGGAGAACCCGACGGAACAGTTGCTCACAATCGGCCAGGGTGTTGGCACCTCTGGACTGGAGAAGATCAACCAGCTCAAGGTAGCTCGCTCCCTCGTCACCATCCTTGCGCTGCGTGAGAGTCATTGCTGAAACGAAAGCGATACGCCCACCTTTCGCAGTGCGGTCAAATCTCTCGATGAGAAACGTCGTGAACGCACTCTCCTCGAAATGAAGTGCTCTGGCGTCGGGAACCTGGATGCCCGATTTGCGTGCAAGTGAATGGGCCACCAACTCCCAGGCTCCGATGTCTCGCGTATCTTGGCGGCTCGGAAACTTGGCGATGCAGAGGGTTCCCTTTTCGTCGCAGACCGAAGCCTTGGGACGCGCTCCTCCGAGAGAACTCCCAGGGGCGATGAGTTGCGCGAGCCACTTCGCGTAGTCGGGATGTTCCTCGTCGTTCAAGTGCCGTTCAAACTGAAGGCTCGCCGCTTGCAACTCCCGCAGAGATGTCAGGGGCGGAACGGCGAACTTCGTATCGCTATCGACGTAAGGGCCGCCCGGAAGTTTGAACCGCAGCGCGCCGAGTCGCGTTTCGTCGTGGACACCCAACAGAAAATCCCACTCCGTGAGCGTCCGTGGACGAACTCCTTCGTGACGCGCGCGCGCATTCTCCCGCCTCTGCATCAGAACCCGCCCCCAGCGGTCTGGGGACGAATCCGTAAAGATGCCGAAGTTCGATCTGTCGGCTGAGGGGTACTGATGCCCTTCATCGAGGATGAGGTCAGGGTCGAACGCGAACGCTTCAGCTTTATCGAGCCACGCCTTGGCGTACTTGAAGAAAAAGAGTTCCCCCCTGCCGCTCCGTTGACGATGAAGCGATCCCATCAGGTCTGGTTCAGCACTTTGGCCGGCATCCAAATAAACTTCGACCGTCTCTATGCCCGCCATCAGCTACGTCCTTGGGTCTGATCGAGTGCGATCTCACTCGTCGCTACGGACACTCGTTTAGGGGCTCTCAACTTGGCGATGATTCCCGCATCTTGCAGCTTCCGACCAAGTTCATCGTCCTTAGCCAAGAGCGCCAAATCATCTTCCAATCGCAATACCTGCATCACTCGCGCATAGACTCCCAACGCAACCGCAGGGTCTCCCTGCTCCACTTTGGACAGGGTGCGCCTCGTGATCCCTGCCCGTTGGGCCACGGTCTCCGCCGAGAATTTCCGTCGGAGTCGCGCGAGCTTCAGATGAGCGCCGAGGCCGTCCAGCAAGCGCAAGACTCTCGGTACAAGCGATGGCGTCGTCTTCCCCATAACAAGCATTATCATACGCATAAAATGCAGATAATGCTATTTATATCGCTCATTACTTGGCATATGAATTGAGGCAAATGTGTCTTTGACGGAGCCTGACGGCCCGCGAATCGGTTATATGAAAGATTGACTATCTGTCATCATCGGAACAACCTAACTACTGAGGGACGCCGAAAATGGCTCAGGGAAATCAGATCCGTCAGACCCTTCCCGAAGTGATGGTGGGAAGCAGTACCGAGGTCAGCGAACGGCTTCGCCGAGCAGCCGTCCCCCGCGCTCTGGCCGTCACCTTTGCTGATGACAACCAGCAGCTCGTCTTCGAGAGAGTCTTCCGTCAGTTGACGGCCTTCCTGCCCCAGCTCATTCGTCAGTGCCAGAGCGACACCCTTGAAAAGATCGTCGGGGCGCTCCTCCCCAACATCGCCATCGCGGACGCAGCCCTCGCCGAGGCCCGGATGATGATCGATGCCAAGTTCACCATCCTGCGGAGCGGCGACTTCCTGCCTGCCGGCGAGATCGCCAAGATGGCCGGGTACAGCCCCAAGAACCCGAGCGCCCAACCGAACAAGTGGAAGCGAGACGGAACCATCTTCGCCTTCCAGCACAAAGGCATCGACTACTTCCCCCGCTACGCTCTCGATCCCGTCGAGAGCTACCGTCCGTACAAAGCCCTTGCCGATGTCTTGAAGATCTTCGGCGAGACGAAGAGCGGCTGGGGTGCGGCCTTCTGGTTCGCGGGACTCAATAGCTTCCTAGACGACCAGCGTCCGCAGGACTTGTTGGCGACACGACCTGACCTCGTGATCGCTGCGGCGCAGGATGAGGTAGACGGAGTCCAGCATGGCTAGACCCGCATGGCGTAATGACCAATGAAGAGGCATCATGTGCATTGGCCACCGCACTCCCCGCAGGTGCATTTGTAACCACCGATCAGCGTCAACTGGAGCCAGTTTGCGGTTGCTCGTCATCCAGGCGAGACCCGGATGGTTTGTCAGCCGCCCCGTCGATATCGATTTGGACTGAAATCGGTATCCTTGATGGAGTGGGGTCTTCACGCTCTTATCGACTGATGATCTCGAATGGCCGATATGCGATTGAGGGTGAGCTATTAAATGACACAGATACACAAGAAACTGGAAGACGAAACCATTTGTATCTATTGTCGCAACACCGGATACTCCCGCGAACATGTAGCGCCGGCCTCGATCGGCGGCAACTGCATTATCCGTTGTGTCTGCAAGAAGTGCAACACTGACCTATCTATTGTCGATAAGGGAATTGCGGAGCACTCTGCCGTCGCCTTTACGAAAATTGCAGAAACGCCCGTCACTTCTTTCCAAACCCAGTTGGATTCTCCGAGTTCCTTTCGTTCCGAGGCACTGGGCAGGATTTCGGTGCGAGTTTCGAATCAGATGCAGACGGATGTTCGTCCACAGATGTTCCTAGTGGGCAACACCTTGAAGACGCTTGCGGTCGACCGAGAAGCTATTCTCTCGATGTTCACTTTTATAGATAAACGAATCGCGCAAGGAAGATTGGCGCAAACATTCATCAAAATCGATGCCGAGCAGCCTGTTCCCAGCTTTTGTATGAACCGCAGCGATGAAGCTGTTGTAACAGCCATCACCAAAGATGAAGGGCTGAGACTCTTATCGACAATCGAGAAAGACTGGGTCAACATCAGGCCGCAGTATGCTTCTGCAAAGGAAGAGCGAATTGGACTTCAACAAGAAATCGCCCTAAATCTAACTCTGAAGCCTAATGATGAGTTTAGGGGCATCGCAAAGGTTGCATTCGAGACATTGGCGCTCTTGGACGGTCCAGAAACAGTCTTAGATTCGGACTTGGACCCCATACGCGAATACATCCGAGGCGACGTTCGACTGCCGGAGGTTGCCGATGGTCAGATCAGAGTTGATCCTCGCTTCGTACGTCCTCTCGATAGTGAAGGACAGTTAAAGTTCACGGAAAAGCACGCCGTTTTGATCCTCAAGTCACCGCAGGGAATCGTTGCTTACGTCACCCTTTATGGGGAGCATCGCTACTTCGTGAAGCTTGCAACTGCCACAAGAGGCCCAGCGTCTCTAAAGATGTACGAGTTTTCATACACCCGAGACGGGCACGAGGAGCTCGACGAACTCCAAATCATGAAGAGGCTTTTGGAGTTGGGGCCACAGGCTTTCGGCATGTCCCAGCAAGAAGCAGAAGACGTTATAAAACAGTTGAACGAACCTTCGCCGAAACTGGTACGCGACCGAAGCGATATCGAATGAGTTTTTGCTCTTGAGACAATGGGCGAGAACAATGCGCCTGCTGATCGTTTTCCATCAAATTTTAGATCAATACCGACAGGCGTTTGGTTCCCCACCCGAGACTGTGCTCATGACAAACGCCGGGGAACGCTCTTCTCGTCTCTCTATTTCTGGCTGGTCGTCAATCAATCCCCTTGGACTCATCCCAGACGTAAATCTCTTTCGCTTCGAGGTCGGTTGCTGGGGACAGCGGGAGCGACGCCTGGACAGCGGCAACTGGCTTCTTCGGCGGCGATTTTATCGGTGCGACGGCTACAGGCGGGGCCGCTTTTACCTTCATTCTCGGAATCAATTCAGGCAGCTTCCGCTCGATGAACTCCGGCTGCTTGCCCCCCTTCTTTGCCAGCGCAAAGCACACCGGCACAACCCGATTCTCCTGCTTGATGAAGCCGCGCAGCGGCTTCAGACCGGCGATTTCCGAGGCCATGACGAGCGGCTTGGTGACGATCTCCAGCGAGAAAGACTTCTTGCTCCGCAACAGTCCCATGCTGCGCGACTCCTTCAACCTCTCGACCTCGATCTCACCGATGGCGTCGGAGATCCATTTCGCGGCGCGGGGTTCGGAGGTCTTGAAGAACACCTTCGTCGCCGGCTGCGAGAGCATGGCCTCGGCATCCTTACCATAGCGCTTTTCCATCTGGCTGCGACCCTGAAATCCCAGCACAACGGGGTTGCCGTACTTGCGATTTTCCGTGACGGCGGTATGGAGCTGAGGCAGCTTGTTGAGGCTGGCGAGCTCGTCGATGACGAACCATACCGGCTTCGCATTGAGGTCTTCGCAGCCGCCCATCATGCGCAGGATGAAGAGGTCGAGCCACACGGAATGTAGCGGCAGAATCTTCTCCCGGTAGCCGGGATTGGAGGTCAGAAACACCCACCGCTTGCGCTGGATTTGCCACTCGGCCGTAGAGAAAATATTGCCGTCATTGCGATGCTCAGGTAGCAACTCCAAGCTGTCGGCAACCATATTCAGGCTTGAGATAACACCCGCCCGCTGTGCCGGCGCTTTGGGGTCGATGAGGGCGGCGAGAGGCGTTCCCTTCACTCTCGAAGCGATCTGGTCGGGGTCGGACATCCATTTCAAGAGGTCGCTGGAGTCCGACTTGTACTTGAGAAGATGGGCCAGGATTCTGCGTGGGCCATCGGTAAAGAACGCCTTCTCGTACTCCTTATCTGGAAGGAACGCGGCGGCGATAGTTGCGGCGGGTTCATCGCGTAGAAGCTCAGAACCCAGCGACCAGTAAGGGCATCTGGCGTCGAGGGGATTCAGAATAAGGTCGCCGCGATCCGGGTCGTAGAACTCGCCCACAAAGTCCATCGCCGGGTCATAGACGATGGCCGTCTCACCGCGCTCCTGGACCTGCCGGAGAATCTGCCGGATGGCCGAGGACTTGCCGCTGCCGGTGTCGCCCATGAGCATGATGTGGCTGGACTCCAGACGGCGCGGAATGCGATAGCTCGGCCCGAACTGAAGCTGGGACTTCCAACTGGAAGACGATTCTCCCCACTGCAACTGAAAGCGGATTCCATCTTCCTTCCGCGCTTTGAGCCAGCCAAAAGGCGATGCCAGTTCCGGGCCCTTCGTCCGCCGTCCGTGCCGCTCTTCGTGCTTCGCTCTGGTCTTCCACCAAGCCCTCACCCCGAGCAAAAAGAGTACCGCCGCCGCACACGCAAACAGCGGCTGCAGCACCATCCGCCAGATGCCCCTTCCGTCGAAAATCTGGGCTTCCAGATAACGCTCCAGCTTCGCGGACTCGACCTGTTGCGGCTCGCTCTTGACGACTCCACGCCAGCCGTCAGCGACGGCGCGAGAGGAAAGTTTGACGGGCAATTCGTTCCCGTTGCCGATGGTTGCCGAGACGACATCCGCCCCCAAAGCCACCTCCGGTTTCCGTCCCGGCGCCGTCTTCAGCAGCCATTCAACCTTGGACGTCGCGTCGAGCTGGCTGCCGCGCTCGGTGCTGTCGAGATAGGTAATCAGGTAGTAGTTCTGGAGCGGCGGCGTCGCCAGCCAGAACCATGCCGCCACCGGCAAAATCGGAAGCCCGGTGAGCATCACGATGGCGACTATCAGCCACGGAAAGCGTTTGGGAAACTGCATCGGACGGCTCATGATTTGCTCCCGTTCTTATCTTCCGGTCTTGCCAAGACGGACGAATCTTGGAGCAGCTTGTGTGCCTTCGTAGTCTTCTGAGCGTCGGCGGTTTCACGGATTTTGAGGACGGTTTCTGGGAGTAATTGCTTGCCTTCCGACACCGCCTGAGCGGTCGCATGGAAGAGATTCAGGAGCATGTACCGGGTGGCGCAAACCTCCGCCAGAATCACCTCAACCGGGTCTGCCGGACGCTGCCGCGCCTCCACCAGGGCGGTATCGCGGAGCCATTCGGCAAGCGACTTGCCGCTCCGCTTGGCCGCCGCTTCGACCTCCTCCAGTTCCTCGGTAGAGAGCCGGGTCGCTACAGTCTTGGCGCGGAGGATCGTCCTTGCCCCTGTCGTAGCAAGCGCCTGAGTATCGAAATCGTGGCCCGTGCGGGTGGTGCTCATGGGGTCCCGCCTTTGGGCTAACCCTAGTCTCATCGCAACAGGGCGTCAAACAAGGTCGCTCACGCGCTCGCGTGAACGTCTTTTGAATCAGCATGTTTACAGAACTCACGCGAAAGCAGCCTCCGCGTAAACAGCCGTTTCCATTTGGAATCCTGGATCAGCCAAGTGGCTAATTCGATACGCGATTCCAAATGGAATCGCAGGGACACCTAGGGATTCTTCACAGCAACCCTTTGGGGGTGATGTGTCAATCCCTCTCCCGCTGCATCGCAGCGTGCCCTTCGCTCTTGTCCTGCTGACGCGGCCTGGTGCTGTCACGATTGCCCTACGATCCCACACGGCTGCCAAGGAAGCCCAGCACCGCTACACTGGTGGGCTTCCTTGGTAGTCAAGTCGTACCCAGACGCCACCTCGCATTCACAGCCCCGGATCAGATCTCCAGGTCCACTACCTGTGGCTCATGCACCAGCATGTACATCTCGTTCAGCACGGAAGCATTCACGAATTCAGTTCCATCGCTATCGCGCACTCTCCCATGGCCTCCATGTATATGTCCAAAGAGATGCAATCTAGGCGCGATATTCTCAACCACTTTGGCCAACTCTTCGCACCCCAGATGAGGCGTATTCGACCCTGTTTGATCGAGTATCCCAAACGGTGGTCCGTGAGTCACCAGCACGTCTGTCTCCAGCGGGATTTTGTCCCAATGCCGGCGTATCGCTGCGCCGCGCTCTACGTTGAATGCCCAGTGATTGAACGGCGGCTGTACCGGCGATCCCCAGAAGGTTAGGCCATCCAATTCCACGCCTGAGTCCTCAAGGTAGATACCATTCGTGATGAGCGCCCGGGCTGGGATTGGGTGCGACTCGAATAGGCGATCATGGTTTCCCGCGATGACAATCTTGTGCCGGTGTGACTGATGACCCAGCCACGCGTTGAAGTCGAGGATCTCGCGCGGCGCGTTTCCATAGGTCATGAAGTCGCCAGCATGGATCAGAATGTCGCCATCCGGCACAAGCAGACCAGCGTGTTTTCCGTGCGTGTCGCTGATGCAGATGATTCGCACTTTCGCCATTGTGTATTGCGCTCTTTCCCGCATCAACTTCCGTGCCTCTAATATGCTTCGTTTTCGCCCCCGGCTTGACCTTCATAACCGCCTGAATCTCGTCGAAGTGCCGGGGACGAAAGTCGTGACAAAGCAGGAATGACTCCCGCATTGTTTGTGCAGACAGCCGAGTCCGCGTCAACGGCGAAAGCTATCCATTGCGCGTTCGCATCGCTGTCGTACCACGGCAGCGACGGCTTCGGCAAAGGGATCGGCAATCTCCAATCCGGGCAGCTTTGCAATGATCGTTTCGGCCAGTTCCGGCACACGTCGTTTCACCATCGGCTTCGCAAGTCCTGCCTCCTCCGCGAGCAGCTCGAAGTTTTTCGGCGTCACCTTCTCCGATGAATACT
Organism: Rhodanobacteraceae bacterium; assembly: GCA_043783075.1. Lineage (GTDB taxonomy): Bacteria > Acidobacteriota > Terriglobia > Terriglobales > Acidobacteriaceae > Edaphobacter. Next base: position 2,625 of record JAYVZU010000394.1, on the reverse strand, counting down.
CGCCGCCAATCTTCATCGCCATAGTACGGCTGAGTTCCGGGTAGTAAATCGTGCTCACCACGTCATAGAGCGGAGCGAAGCTGACCTCCAGGTCGCCATTCCCGACACCGTGATAGAGCAGCGAGAAGTTCTTGCCGTGAGCATCCATATTGCCAACCAGGTAGTTGTAGATCACCGCATCCAACAGACGCGCCAAGTCGATGACAGGCGTGCTTGAAACCTCGCGCAATAGTGCGAAACATTGCTTGAGCGACGGACCGCCTTCCTTCTGATATTTCATCTCGGAGACGATGCCCTGGGCCTGACAAAAGTCCTCCTGATGCAGCCGTTCGAGGACAGCAGCCCCTCCACTTCCAATGCGGTGAACGCGGTCATAACGCTCCACCAAGAGATAGGCCATACCGTCAACGGTTCGGGTTTGCACGGTCGCAGTTGGCAGCCCTACGGCTGAGGCGAGTTTCATGCAGAGTGCTTCATTGGAGACGACACCCTCGAAGCGCTCGACTGCCGGCTTCAGGATATGTGTACTCGGCGCACCACCCAAAGGAAGACTGATTTCGTCACCTTCGATACGCACAGCGATCTTGTCCTGCGCGCCTGCAAGCGAAAGACGTATCCCCTCTTCCCCTGCCAGAAGTGGACGCTTCGGTAGCTCCTTCAAGATGGCCGTGAGTTCCTCTGAGGAAAGCGTTCGATAGCTGTAATTCCTTTCGGGAAGGGCATCTCCCGCCGGAACGAAGGTGACGGCTCCCGCGCACTCGCCGCCGATCTGCTCCAACATGGCGAAATCGTTGCGGGCGCTGATTCCCAGATTGCGGGCGATGATCTCGCGCTTGCCCTCTTCCGGCAAAATACCAGCAAAGAATCCCCGGCATTCCTTGCGAGCAAAGCGTTCCTTTCGCAGAGGTAAGGATTGAGACAATGGCGTGGCACCAGACGTATTCAGCCAACTCTCGGCATAGCGGAACGCCATCTGGCCGCCGTCGTCCTGGATGAGGTTGCCGACAAGATGATTGTGCAGATATACGTCGAGGGCTTTCGCCATGCTCTACTCTTCTTTCTCAGCCACCGCCGACGGCGGCGTGAGAGTCAACTTGATTCCTAGGGTTTGCAGGATCGTCAGCGCTTTTCCGATCTCGCAGGTCTCTTTCCCCTTTTCGAGATCAATGATGAACCTTAGCCCCGTGCCGGATGTAAGCGCCAAATCCTTCTGCGTGACGCCCAGGCCCTTGCGCGTGGCCTTGATGAGGCTGCCGATTTGCTGGGATGTGTATCTCAAGAGCCGCCCCTAATAAATGTTACCGTTCGGGAATAATACCATACGCTAGGGCTTGATTAGCGATAAACATTCCCGGACGGGAATTATGTAGTACAAAGTGCTTTCCTAGTCGCGACTATTCCCGTTTGGGAACATTCGCCTTCTTGATTACCTACCAAGAGCCGTAAATGGTCGCTACTCTTTGGGCTCGCAGCCATTGCTTTCTTCGCTTACTGCACGGAAGTTATCTTTTCACGTTGCACCGAAATTATCTTTTCCTGTTGTGTGTCAAATGGACGGTCATGATAGTCGGTGATCGCAACGCATACATGCACGCCCTTGAACGGGAGGGTAGCCGACGGCGATGATGGCGTCGAGATTGTAGAACTCCACCTCGCGGGAGACCTGCCGTGCGCCTTCCGGCTGAACTATACGAAATTTTCGTATAGTTGCCATCTCATTAAATTAATGGACTTGTAAATCTCCTGGAGATGGTGGTTGATGGTCTGCGCGCCAATACCGAACAACTAGGCCATCTTCTTTTGGGTGAGCCAAAACGTCTCGTCCTCGAAGAGGACATCGACACGCACCGCCCCGTCCGGCGTGGTGTAAAGCAGGATTTCGTGATTAAGGGGTTCCATGTCACTCCAATTCAGGTAAGGCTCCAAAGGATTGTGAAGAGCGGCATCAACTCCCGCCGCTATCTCAGCTTACGTTCAATGTAGGCGAACACCTTTTCGCACCGTGCTTCGATCTCGTTCTGGGGCTTTCCGCACCGAAGTCTTCCATATGCTTACCCCCGTACAACCGGTTGAACCGGTTGCACGAAGGTTGCGGTGAGGAGTGGGAGAGTGGCGATGTTGTCTGGCTGAGATTTTGCCTGGACTACCAGCTTGATGCGGGTGCCTGTCTGAAGCTGCTTGGCGAAGTGGCCCTGCTTGCCGAAGGCAACGACGTTGTAGTGAAAGGCCTGGAGATTGCGGTCAGAGATGATGGAGACTCCGAAGGCGGTGTACTTGCGGCCGTTCTTGGAGATGCGGCTGGTGGCTGAGTTGCTGACGGTGCCGAAGAAGGTGATGGTCTGTAGGGTCTGCAGGGTGTTTCTCCTTTTTGCCCGGTCAATCGGGACACATCCCAACGGGCGCGGAGGTGGCTGCTCCCAAGTCGCGGCACAGCCGCGTTGCCAAGGGCGGAAGTTTTCGGAAAGGGACCCGGAGCTTGCGAGGGGGGAGGAGTCCGAAACCCGAAGGGCGCGACACGCGAGTTCTGAACGCAGAGCCGAAGGGCGCAGTTCCTGCACCGAAGCGGTGACCGAGTGAACGGAAAAAGAAGAACTATAACCACAGAACAGGTACTCCTCCCGCTGG
>JAYVZU010000393.1:0-4255 GCA_043783075.1 Rhodanobacteraceae bacterium | reverse complement strand
TCGCAGGCTACAGCGGATCACTTCTGCAAACCACCCCAATCACCCTCATTGTCCAGTAACCGCAAAGCATACCAAATAAAGGGGGACCGGCTTGCCGGCTCCCCTTTACTTCACCCTCGTCGGATCCCAACCATCCGCCCCACTCAACCACGCTTTCGTCTCAAACTGCTTCGCCTCATCCGCCGTCAACGCCTTCATCAGTGGCTCCCTCTCGCCCACATGAGCCCCCGGGCCCGAGCTGTTGAACTCCGCGTAGTACGCCGTCTTCAACCGGTCCGTCTCGCCCTTGTGCCACTCCGACCAGCCCGCCGGCTGGATGTGCGCGCCCATCTCCGTGTTAATGAAGATGACCTTCGCATAGTCCCGCCACGGCCTCCCCAGAAAGATTCCAGCCACGCCCGGCTCCGCCGTCAGCTTGCAATGGTTGAAGACATAGCCCGAATCCTCATCCACCTTGCTGCGCCCATTCGCGGTCAGAAATCCCCCCGCCGGATGCACCACGCTCCGAATCTCGCACCCCTCAAGCACCGCCTTCGCGTTGCCAAAGATGAAGTCCACCTCCCCCTCGATATAGCAGTGGTCGTAATACTGCCGCGCAATCTTGCACTCCGTCGGCGGCACCCTATCCGCACCCGACCCGCCCGTCCGGCAGCCTTTGCTGGTCGCCAGCAACGTGTCCTGATTCCCCAGCAGTCGAACATTCCTAAGCACCGCTCGATCCCCGGAGATCGACAAGGCCAAAGCTTGCGTCCTCGGCTTGCCCGTCTTCGACCAATCATTCGCGATCGTCAGATTCGTCGCCACAAAGTTGTCGCCCGTCTCAAACACCGTCGCCGAACACGACGTCCCGCAGGTATTCGCCGCGCCATTGGCGTACACAATCACCACCTTCGCCGCGTCCCCGCCCATCCCGCGCAGCTGAATATTTGGCTTATCAATATGCACCACCTCGCGATACTCACCCGGCTCAATCCGAATCTCCGCCCCCGTCTCCGGAGCCGCAGTCACCGCATCCTGAACAGTCGTAAACTGCGCCGCAGGCTTCGTCCCCGCCGGAGCAACCGTCAACACCGTCGGCTGCAGCGCCACCTTAGGCTGCTGGGCGAAAGGCGTCACAACGCCGCCCGTCAATACCATTGCCGCAACCAAAGCCAAACCTCTCAAAATCGTTGGCCGGACCACGCCCCAATTCGCGCCCATTCTTCCCCCTGTCATACAGTGCAGCCATTCTAAACGCGGCAAGTCTCCCCGAACCCTTGACACCTATGGCCTGTTTACCGCTATGCTCATCCAAACTGGCATCGCGTTCGAACCACACGCGCCCCAGACCCGTTTCCGTCTTCACCCAAGCCCAGGCCATGCTATGGTCCTACCTTAGTCCCGCAATATCGCCACCCGAAAGATCAGGAGCGCCGCAAGAATGTCGACCAACAGCACTACCCTTCCCGACGCCGGATTCACCTCCTCCGCTCCCAGCGCCGGTGACAACGCAAATATCAAATGGGTCGTCTGCGCCCTCCTCTTTGTCGCCACCACCATCAACTATATGGACCGCAATGTCTTCGGCTACGTCGAGCCCCTGCTCCACGACGTCCCGTTCATGGGTTGGGATCACCTCGCAGACAAATTTCACCAGCCCGTCTTCGATAACAACTTCGGCAACGTCATCATGTTCTTCCAAATCTCCTACGGCGTAGGCTTCCTCGTCGCCGGCCGCATGATCGACAAGCTCGGCACCAAGATGGGCTACGCCATCGCTATCCTCATCTGGGGCCTCTCCTCGATGAGCCACTCCGTCGTTACCTCAGTCGCCGGATTCTGCGTCGCACGCATCTTCCTCGGTCTTGGCGAATCGGGTAACTTCCCCGCCGCCATCAAGGCTGTCAGCGAGTGGTTCCCCACCAAGGACCGCGCCAAGGCCGTCGGAATCTTCAACTCCGGCTCCAACGCCTCCGCCCTCGTCGCCCCGCCGCTCGTCGCCTTCGTCACCGCAAAATGGGGCTGGCAGGCCGCCTTCATCGCCACTGGCTCCATGGGTATGGCTTGGCTCGTCCTCTGGATGATCTTCCCCTACAACCGCCTGCGCGGTGCCTCCACCCAAACCCAGGCCAACCTCGAAGCCGACTTCGCCTCCCAGGCCGAACACGGCACCGGCGCCATCCCGTTCAGCAAACTCCTCACCCGCCCCGGCGTCTACGCCTTCGCCATCGGCAAGGGCCTCACCGACGGCGTCTGGTGGTTCTATCTCTTCTATCTGCCCCAGTTCCTCAACCGCAACTACAACCTCACCCTCGCCCAGGCCTACCCCTACCTGCTCACCGTCTATATTGTCTCGTCAGTCGGATCAATCGCCGGCGGTTCGTTCTCCGGAGCTCTCATGGCCGCCGGCCGCTCAGTCAACAGCGGCCGCAAACTCACCATGCTCGTCATGGCTTTGTGCGTCCTGCCCGTCGTCTTCGTCCCCCACATGAGCGTCCTGTTCCCCTCAAACGCGTGGCCCGCGACGCTGCTCTTCGCTCTCGCAGCCGCCGCCCACCAGGGCTGGAGCGCCAACCTCTTCTCCACCCCCGGCGATATGTTCCCCTCCACCGCCGTCTCCACCGTCGTCGGCATCGGTGCCGCTGTCGGCGCGCTCGGCGGAGCCACCTTCACCTACATCGTCAAGCACAACGTCTACAGCCACCCGCCGCTCGTCTTCGGCATGGCGGCTGGAGCCTACGTCGTCGCCCTCGCCATCTTCCACCTGCTCGTTCCCCGTCTGGGCGCGAGCCACCCCACCAATCCACCCACCAACCCCGAGTTGAAAACTGCGTAAATGTTCAAGGCGAACAGGTTAGCGCCTGTTCGCCAACCGTACAATCAGTCTGCTATGCTGCTTCAATCCAAGTCGCAAAGCTTCAAAAAGGGAATTGTTTCTACTGAAATAACAGGGCCCGCCGCGTCTGATTCAACAGGAGCCTTCTCTCAACCGTGAAAACTGAAATCCATAAAGATGTCCCCAAAGAAACCTCCGACGGCGTCACCGGACACAGCCAGCTCACCATGCAGGTCGTCGACCACGTCCGCCAACTCGTTGCCAGCGGAGAACTGAAGCCCGGCGATCGCCTGCCGCCCGAGCGCGAACTCGCCCGCAAACTCAAGATCTCCCGCTCCAGCCTCCGCGCCGGAATAGGATTCCTCGCCGCCATGGGAGTACTCAAATCCCGCCACGGCGCCGGAACCTTCGTCGCAACCGGCCCACCTGCGCTCGATTCTTCCTCCCTCACAGTCCTCGGCGCGCTCCACGGCTTCCTTCCGTGGCAGATGTTCGAGGCTCGCCTCGTCATCGAATCCTCGGTCGCCGGCCTCGCCGCAGAACGAGCCACCAAAGAACACATCGCCGAACTCGCCGAAGAAGTCGCCGAGATGTACGCCTCCATGGACGACCCGCAGGAGTACCTGATCCACGACGTCCGCTTCCACCGGACGATCGCTCGCGCATCGGGAAACCCCATCCTCGGAGCCCTGATGGAGACCATCACCGCCTCGCTCTACGACACCCGCCGCATGACCGTCGGCAACTCGGTCGACCTGAAGCAATCGGCCGACTTCCACCGCGAGATCTTCCGCGCCATCCGCTCCCGCAACCCGCAGGCCGCCAAAAAAGCGATGGAAGAACACCTGAACCTCGCCCGCATGGCCCAGGCCGCCGAAGCCAAAGAAACCCCCGAACCTGAGCCCACCAACTAAATCCCCCCGGGAACCTGCGCTTATCTGGGCAGGGTCCGCCTTACTTAGCGACCTTCGCATCCCCTACTTAGCGAACTCTGCGTACGCTCTGGCACTGTCCTCCACACAACCCCACACCCCATCCTGCTAGACTGACCCATATCGTCATGTCCCAAAACCCTAACAAATTCTTCCTCACGACCCCCATCTACTACGTCAACGCGCGCCCCCACATAGGCCACGCGTACACCACCATTGTCGCCGACGTAATAGCCCGCCGCAGCCGAGCGCAAGGCCTAGACACCTGGTTCCTCACCGGCACCGACGAGCACGGCCAAAAGATCGAGCGGTCTGCTCTTGCGGCAGGAGTACCGCCGCAGCAATTTACCGATCAGGTCTCCGCCACCTTCCGCGAGCCCTGGCGCCGCATGGGCATCACCAACGACGACTTCATCCGCACCACCGAGCAGCGCCATAAACAAGGCGTCCAAAAGCTCTTCACCACCCTCGAACAGAACGGCTACATCGACCTCCAGACCTACACCGG
>JAYVZU010000392.1:0-4255 GCA_043783075.1 Rhodanobacteraceae bacterium | reverse complement strand
GGTCTACGAGCGCGTGATCGATGTCGCAGCAGAGCGGGAGCGGCTGTCCAAGGACCTGGCCAAATACGAGAAGGGCCTGATGTCGGCGGAGAAGCAGTTGGGCAATGAGGCGTTTATGGGCAAGGCTCCGGCGCACATTGTGGATGGGCTACGGAAGCAGGCGACGGAAACTCGGTTGCTTTACGACAAGACAAAGGCTGCCCTGGATGAGCTGCCATAAGCAAGAACAAAGACGGCACGGATTGCACGGATAAAGAACGGATAAAGGACCGATAAGACTAAGTGGTTTTATCGGTCCTTTATCCGTTCTTTATCTCCTTGATCCGTGCCGTCTTTGTCTTTTAGTTGAGGCTGGGAGCGCAATACGGAGATTCTGGCTGCGCCAGAATGACGGCCCCGGTTAGTTGACTGTCGAGGTTGGTGCTGGATTCGATTTCTGTGCGTCAGACTCCATTGCTTCGGCCGGTTTTGCTCGGCTTGTTCGGTCGCGATGACTACGTTTTCGTGTTTGATCTCCAGCCGTAACCGGTTGAAGATGCTCATGTAGACATTGGCGATCCAGACCAGCGCAAACCAGGCGATGAGGTAGCCGCGCCAGCCTTCGTACAGCATCTGGAAACGCGTGAGGATGAGGAAGAAGGCGGCGACGTAGTGCGAAAAGCAGTACTCGCAAGTGAAGAGGTAGAAGAACTTGCGGACAACGAGCGGGCGGGAGTCTTTGGCTTCGCGCTGGCAGAACTCGCGTGGTTCGCGGAAGACCTCCTCGTGGGTGACGGTCCAGGCGGCGCAGGCTACAGGCAGGGCCAGCAGCAACAGGTAGGCGAATTGGGTGGCGAGGGGTGGCATCTAGTTGGTGAGATGCGAGTTGCGGCTTAGGCGACAAGGCGTAGAATTTTGGGATGGATTGGAAGAGCAAAAGGATACGCGCGATTCTCGAGAACGCGCTGATCGAAGACAAAGCTGTGCACGATATTACGACTGCGCTGACGATTGATCGCAAGCTGCGGGCGACGGGGACGATCGTCGCAAAGCAGCCGTGCGTGGTGGCCGGGCTGGGCTCTATTCCGGTGATTCTGGAGATCTTTGGCGAGTTGGCGACCAAGGCCGGTGGTTCGGCCGGACGCTTCACCGTCGTAAGCCACCCAGAGATCTTCGACGGGGTGAAGGTAAAGAAAGGGCAGCCGATCGCGGTGATCCGGGGCAATGCGGCGGCGCTGCTCAGCACGGAACGCGTGATGTTGAACTTTCTGCAGCGCATGAGCGGCATCGCCACCGTGACGAACGAGTTCGTCCGTGCAGTGGCCGGGACGAAGACCAAGATCCTCGATACGCGCAAGACAATCCCGGGTCTGCGACCGCTGGATAAGTATGCGGTTTGCTGCGGAGGCGGTCTAAATCACCGACTGGACTTGCAGGACGGGGTATCGCTGAAGGACAACCATATCGCGGTCGGCGGCGGAATTGCGAAGACGCTGGAGACGGCGTTGAAGTTCCGCAAGGGCAAGCAGTGGGTGCAGGTGGAGGTTCGGTCGCAGGCCGATCTTGACCTTGCGATCGCGTGCAAGGCGGAGTCGATTCTGCTGGACGACATGACCCCGGCTGCGGTGAAGAAAGCAGTCAAGCAAATTCGCGATGCATTGCCCGGCGTTCCGATCGAGGCCGGCGGCAGCGTGACTTTGGCGAATGTGGCGGAATATGCCAAGGCTGGCGTGGATTTTGTGGTCGTAGGCGCGGTGACATCGGCCGCGGCTTGGGTGGATTTGAGCATGAAGGTTGCGGTGGATGTCGGCTGAGTTCGATCTGGCATCCGTCGAGCAGGGTGTACTCGCGACGCGGTTTGAAGGGCGCGTGCGGCACTTTGAATCTGTCGACTCAACCAATGATTTGGCTCTGATTGCGGCCCGTGCAGGAGCGCAGTGGGGCGCGTGGGTTGCCGACGAGCAGACGGCCGGACGTGGCCGTGGTGGGCACAACTGGCATTCCGCTCCGGGCGATGGCCTGTATCTTTCTGCGCTGGTGACGCCCTGGGTTTCGATGAGCTACGCACGTGCTCTGCCGATTGCTGCGGGGTTGGCGGTTCAGGCCGCCGTTCTGGAGACGACTGGGTTGAATCTTGATTTGCGCTGGCCGAACGACCTGATGTTTGGGGATAGGAAATGCGGTGGAATTCTTGTGGAATCGGCGATGGAATCGTCACCTAAAAGCCCGGAGGAAGAAGGTGGGCAGGCTCTGAAGTACGCGGTGGTGGGGATTGGGCTGAATATTGGCCATCGAGGCTTTCCTTTGGAGCTCGCCAGCGTGGCGACGTCACTGTATTTGGAGAGTGATCGCGATTTCAGTCGCGAAGTTGTGCTGGCTTGCATCCTGCGATACCTCGATGAAGAGGTGAAACGGATGTCTCGGGAACAGCGCGGCATGCACAATGGGCCGAACCTCTACGCGCGATTTTCGGCCGCTTCCACTTGGGTAATCGGCAAGCGGGTTACGGTTGAGGAGGGGGGCGGCTATACTGGCTGGACACGTGGACTCGACGCTCAGGGCTTTCTCCGGGTGGAAGATGACCAAGGCGTGATTCGTACGGTGCTCTCCGGCGGCGTGCGGAGTGTTTAGAGGGAAAAGAAAAGACGATGCTGCTCGCGATTGATGTGGGTAACTCAAATACTGTGTTGGGCTTGTACCGGGCCAACGTGTCCGACCCGACGGACGATTCAACTGAGGCGTCCACAGTGGTCGTGGCGGAGAACAATGGGCATCGCTATGCGCCGGAATTGGTCGCGCACTGGAGAATTACAACTCCAGAGACGCAGACGAAGGACGAGTTCGGGATATTGCTGCGAAGCCTGTTCGACCTCGGCGGCTTGTCGATGTCGGATGTGAATGGGATCGTGATCTCGTCGGTGGTTCCGCCGCTGGATTCGACGTTGCGCAACGTCTGCGAGCACTTCTTCAAGGTTCGGCCGATATTCATTGAGCCCGGCGTGAAGACCGGTCTTCCGGTGCTAACGGATAACCCGGCAGAGGTTGGCGCGGACCGCATTGTGAACTGCGTCGCGGCCTATGACCGCTTCAAAAGCGCGTGCATCATTGTGGATATGGGCACGGCGACGACGTTCGACGTCGTGTCGCCCAAGGGTGAGTTTCTAGGTGGGGCGATTGCTCCGGGACTTGGAATCTCGGCCGATGCGTTGTTTACCCGTGCGGCAAGGCTGCCACGGATCGACGTGAAGAAGCCGTCCAAGGTGATTGGCACCGGGACCGTGGATAACATCCAGATTGGGCTGTACTACGGCTATATCGGCCTGGTGGATGGGATTCTGGAGCGCATGATCGAGCGGATGGTCGCCGACCATGGGTCGGATACGAAGATCTACACGATTGCTACAGGCGGGTTGGCGAAGCTGATCGCGTCGGGCTCGAAGTACATCGGCGTGGTGGACGACAACCTGACGTTGACGGGGCTGCGCTTGGTGTTTGAGCGGCACTCGGAACGCCAGGACAAGCATCATCGGCGGCGCGTGGTTTAGGGGTTGGGGATGTGCCAGGGGTCGAAGCCCGTCCATTCCGCCGAGAGGCCAGGCTGTGGGGAAATGCTGAATTACTTCAACTATTTTACGGAGATTGAGGAGCGGTTTCAGCAGCGGCGCGGGTCGCTTCTGATGCTGTCCACGCTCGATTGGGCTCTCATCGAGATGTGGCGCGAGGCGGGGCTGCCGCTGGAGGTTGTGCTGCGCGGGATCGACGACGCGTTCGATAAGCATGACGCGCAGAAGCTGCGGGCCAAGGGTAAGTCGCGCAAGATCAATGGGTTGGCGTGGGCTTCGCAAGCCGTGATGCAGGCCGCGGAGGCAGCTGCGGAGGCGGCTACCGGCTCCCGCCCGGACCTGGAGAAGGAAGAGCGCGAGAGTGGGTTTGAGGGCGAGCGCATCCGCGCTTATCTGGAATCCAATGCCAAGGCGATTGAGGCCAGCGGGGTCGAGGCGAATGTGGCGGCAAGGCTTCGGGAGCTGGCGGCTGATGTAAATGAATTGCGGCTTGAGAATTTGGACCGCACGCTGACGGTTTTGGAAGAGAAGATGTTTGCGGGCCTGATGGCCAGTGCGCCGGAGGAGGAGCTGGTGTCGCTACGCGAACAGGCGTCGCGCGAACTGGCGCCGTACCGGGGCAAGATGCAGGCCGTCCAGATCAAGCAGGTACAGCAGCAATTTTTGCAGAAGCGGTTGCTGGAGGCTCGGGGCCTGCCGCGGTTGAGTTTGTT
>JAYVZU010000391.1:0-4257 GCA_043783075.1 Rhodanobacteraceae bacterium | reverse complement strand
CCGACTTCACCCTAACCTTCCGCCGCCTCTGCGACGCCGCAACCGACCCGGCAGCCGACGCCCAGGTCCAGGCCCTCTTCACTGATCCCGCCGCGTTCGACACGTGGGCTATCACCTGGCATCAACGCCTCCTGCAAGAATCAGTACCAGCCTCAGAAATCGCCGCCGCGATGCGAACGTTAAACCCAGCCTTCATCCCCCGAAACCACCGCATCCAGGAGGCCATCGAAGCTGCCGAAGAGCGCAACGACTTTACTCCGTTCCAGACACTGCTCGACGTGGTCTCGCTCCCCTTCGAAGACCGTCCCGACCTGCAGAAATACACGACGCCAGCCCGACCCGAGGAGCGCGTACAACGCACCTTCTGCGGAACCTAACCGACTTGATTTGTTTTGGTGGATTTACCCTCTGGCAAGGGTCTTCGGGGTCTGCCCCGGCGTCGGAAGCCGCTACATTCAGCAGGCATCAAACGACTAAAAATTATGGCTCCTGAGGTAGGACTCGAACCTACAACCCTTCGGTTAACAGGAGTATTTTGGCCTTTGCACGCCGTCGCACCGCATTGCACATTCGTTGATAACAGGTGACTTAGGACGATTTTTGGCTGCACCAGATCGCATAACAACGCACCGGAATGCGGTACCAACAGCCACGAAAACAGCCACTAGATTCCCCTCGCACCCACATTCGGTGTCATTATTAATATGCAGTAACGACGGGGGTTTTGCGACCATGGCACGAATGGCTAAAGGCGAACAAGCGGCGATGAAAGGCGTGTACGAACAGCCACCAGAAAGCGGCATTTGGTGGATAAACTATTATATCGAGGGAAAAAGGCGTCGGGAGAAGGTGGGCAGGCGGGCTGATGCGGTCACCTTGTACCAGCGTCGGAAGACCGATGGCCGCATGGGAATCAAGATGCCCGAGATGCGTCCCAAGGTCGCGACGCTCTTCGAAGAGATCGCGGCGGACGCTCTCGAATACTCGAAAGAGCACAAAGCGTCCTACGCAGGAGATCGTTCGACGCTCAACAAACTCATGCCAACCTTCGGCAAGACGCCCATCAAGGACATCACTCCGCAGATGATCAAGGCCTATCTTGATTCGCGCAAAGATTTGACGAAGACAACCATGAACCGCTATCGCGGCACCATGTCGATGATCTTCCAGGAAGCTATTCGAAACGGGAAAGCCGAAACCAATCCCGCAAGGCTTGTACGTCTCCACAAGGAGGCGAACTCGCGGGTACGGTTTGTGACCTATGAAGAGGAGGAGGCAATCCGTGCCATTATCCGTAAACGCTGCCCAATCCATGAACCTGAATTTACGTTGGCTCTCGAAACTGGAATGCGACGTGGCGAGCTCTATGCGCTCGAATGGGATCGGGTCGATCTGCAGCGCCGTCAACTCCTTCTGCTCATGACGAAGAACGGAACTTCGCGCGTCGTGATCCTTACCGCCCGTGCGGTGAAAGCGATCGAAGAATTGCAGGAACGGCGATCCACCGAAACCCCAAAGGTCTGCCTTACTCGATATGGCGAACCGATGGTCTCTCCTCGGGCCTGGTTTGAGCTGGTAATGGAGGAATCCGTAAAGCAAAATCGAGCATTGAAGGACGTGACCTGGCACGTCTTTCGACACACCTACATCTCTCGCCTCGTGATGGCCGGGGTAGATCTGCGCACCGTTCAGGAACTCGCCGGCCACAAAGATATCAAGATGACAGTTCGATACGCTCATCTTGCGCCCGCTCACAAGCTGGCCGCCGTCGATAAGCTCGCCGAGTATCGGCAAGAGCAAGAGAAAGCTGAGAGAAAGAGTGCAGACGAGTCCGCCCGGGCAGCTGCCTAGCGGTTCCCCGCTTTGGCTCAGATATGGATGTCAAGGATCGGGTTAAAGAAGAGCCGAATCTCGTCGACAACATCTGTCAATCTCTCCGGCGCTTCTGTGAGCGCAGAACGCTTTAGAAAGGCCTTCCACTGTATCTGCTTCGCCGGGTCGGCTCCGAATGCGTCGGATAGTCCGATGGGTTCTGCCTCAATCGCCATTTTGCGGTTTTCAAATGTTCGCTCAATCGCCGTGCGGAGCGTGGCCTTGTTCAATTCTGGCTGCCGCGATAGCAGCCAGAGATCGAAGTAATCTTTCATCCTAGTGTTGGTCAGGCGCAGTTGCGTCAACGCCTGGAGCTTCTCTGCCATCACCGTCTCCCTGCTGTACCCCGAGAGACGTGGCGCTGGAAAGTCGAGGATGGTTGGGTAATTGAGGCGTTCTGGCCCAGGAGTCACGACGTCACCAAACCCAATATCAACTTGCATATGGATGCGGGCTGCGTCCACCTTTCCATTGAACGTGGTTCGGACTCCCGCGTAGTCGACATCTTCCCTAATGGGACCGCCGGCGAAGGAGGATTCTTCAAAGACCACTCCATCATCGGCAACCTCAAATAGAGCTATCTCCCGCATGATTCCGACGATGGTATCCACGTCGTTATTAGCCCTCCCCAAGAGGTCAATGTCCATCGTCGGGCGCGAGATGGGGGCTTTCCACGCTGTCAGTAGCAGCGCCCCCTTCAACAGAAACTTCTCGGCGTGAGGTGAAACCGAGAGCCGGTAGAGGAAGCGTTCCATCGCGTAATACTGGAGAACCTCAGCGAAGGGCTTGCTTGTTGCCTTTCCATAATTCAGCAATCGCTGCCGGACCGATGCTCCCATGTTCTTGACGATGGTGACGGTCATAGCGTGGCCTCCAGGTAGGGGCGCATCACGCTCTGGACGCGACAGAGCTTGGCGTACTGCTCAATGAGATCCAGTCTCATACGGCCCCGCTTGCGATACAGGCTGAGTGCCTCTAGGCAAACGTCAATGCCGATCTTGTTGCGGAATTTGAAGCAGTCGACGAGTGTCTTCTCAGGTGAATAGATACGGATCGTCACACCGTCCATCTTTGTAGCGCTGATGCCGCTCTCGTGGACGGCTTTGGAATACCAGAAGAGGCGGAGCGGTGGGTATGCGAGAGCAGGAGCTTGGTCATTAGCCGGAATCGCAAGATAGACGACGTGAGGAACTTGTGTCGTCATCTGGTGAAATGCGAGGGCGGATAGGAGGCAGATAACGCCTTTGGGAACCTTCAGGGCTACAGTCACGAAATCCGAGTTCCCGAGCGGTAGAGCATTGGCAAGCCGGTAGAGACCTCGGTCCAAACGCTCCAGAGTGGCCTCATCACGGAGAGCATAAAGAGTGCGGGGATGGATACCAAGCTTGATCGCTCTCGTGGTGCTGAGGATTCCGCCGTTTGCCTCAAAGAGGCGTACCGCGCTATCGGTCGCGGTCATGATCTTCGCTTTCTCAGGCATGGTTAGAATCCTCGGATATAACAAATATTCTCCGATCATTCTATCCAGCCTAATGCCGCCTTGCAATACGTCCTTTTCTCTATGCGGCCTTCTTCCCTTGTACGACCGGATGAACCGGTCGCACGAAGGTTGCGGTGAGGAGTGGGAGAGTGACGATGTTATCGGGCTGGGACTGCGCCTGAACTACCAGCTTGATGCGTGTGCCGGTCTGGAGCTGCTTAGCGAAGTGGCCCTGCTTGCCGAAGGCAACGACGTTGTAGTGAAAGGCCTGGCGGTTGCGGTCGCAGATTATGGAAACCCCGAAGGCGGTGTACTTGCGTCCGGTCTTGGAGGTGCGGCTGGTGGCTGAGCTGCTGACGGTACCGAAAAAGGTGATGGTCTGTTGGGTCTGCATGGTATTTCTCCTTTTGCCCGGTGAATCGGGACACATCCCAAAGGGCGCGAAGGAGGTTGTTACGGAACTGACTTGCGGATGGTGTCTGTGAGGAGGTGGGCTGGCTTTGTAAGCTTGGTTTCGCGGAGTCGGTCGTTTGAGAGCGGCGATTTCATCTCAGGCGGGTGCGAGTGCCTGAGAGGAAATCGCTGCTTCATCAGATTCGTCGGACTCTCATCCAACGAATCTGCCACTCCTCCTCAAACGACTTCATCTGAAACTGAGTTCCGTAACAGACTCGAAGGTGCGCTGCTCCCAAGTCGCGGCATTGCCGCGTTGCCAAGGGCAGAAATTTTTGGAAAGGGACCCGGAGCCCGCGAGGGGGGAGGAGTCCGAAACCCGAAGGGCGCGGTACGCGAGTTCTGAACGCAGAGCCGAAGGGCGCAGCTCCTGCACCGAAGCGGTGGCCGAGTGAACGTGCAAACAGGAGATCGTGCAAAACTACCGATGAACGCAGACTAGGCCGCGATGA
>JAYVZU010000390.1:0-12784 GCA_043783075.1 Rhodanobacteraceae bacterium | reverse complement strand
GTCCAGAATACGCCTGAGACGCGCAGATGCCGCGAGGAATTGTTTCAGGGGGTCTATGTTGTCAACAGCACTGATTCCAAAGTCTTCCATTTTGGATGCGAGATTGGCGAGTTCGACCGCCCCAACCATGCCGCAGCCGCCTTTAATGGAGTGTGCCGACCGGCGGTAGGCGTCGTCGTCGTTGACCTCGACGGCCTGGCGCATCAGTTCGATGCGGGAATCGGCGTCGTCTAGCGAGAGCGCGTAGAGTTTTTGGAGTTGGTCGGCGGGCATGCCCTTCGCGAAGGAGTCGTAGATAGCGCGGTTTAGGGCGCCTTCGTAATCGGCTGCAGGCGAGGCCGTGGGCGGCGGCGGAGTTGCGTGGTTGATTGCGGCCCGGACGTCGTCCATCGAAAATGGTTTGAGCAGGAAGCCGTGGAAGGCACTGGTGCGGTCGGCGGGGAGGGCGGTTCCGCTCATGGCCAGCAGGACCGTCGTGGGACCGCAGGTGCTGCGCAGGAGCCGCGCGAAGGAGTCGCCGGAGATTCCCGGCATCTGCATATCGGCGAGGACGATGTCCGGGCAGGTTGCGGCGGGATCGGTGAGTGATTCGAGGGCTGACTCTCCGTCCTCGAAGGTGACGACGTCGAATTCAGCCTCGGCTGCGAGCAGGGCTAGTACCTCGCGGCTCATCATGTCGTCGTCGACGATCATCAGGTGGCGGGTTGGTGCGGAAATCTCTGTCACGAAGCAAAGGTATCAGTAGTGCGGCTGCTGCGAAAGTGGTGCGGACTGCTGTGATCGCGATAGAGTAGTGGCCATGGCGGAGTTCGACGGCGCGGAGATCAGGCAATCGGACGAACTTGCGGCACTTGCGGCGCGAGTGGCACAGCTGGAGCGGCAGGTCGCAGAGCTGAGTGGTTCGAGGAGCAGGCCAGTTGCCCCGCCGCCGGTTCATCGCGTGGTTGAGAAGACGTGGGAGCCGCCGCCGATTGTCGCCGCTCTTCTTCCGGTAGTTCCACCGCAGGTCATGGCCGAGGCTCCGCCGCCGCCGTTCGCGGGAGAACCAGCGCAGTCACTGGAAAGTCGGCTTGGGTCACAAGTCTTCAATATGATCGGGATCTTCGCGATCCTCATTGGGACAAGCTGGTTCCTGAAGTTGGCGATTGAACGCGGTTGGATTGGTCCGGTGGCTCGGGTGCTGATCGGACTGGTCGCCGGTGCGGGGATTGTTGTGTGGTCGGAGAGTTTTAGGCGCAAGGGGATGGCAGCGTTTTCGTACTCGCTGAAGGCAGTTGGGAGCGCGGTGCTGTACCTGACGCTGTGGGCGGCGTTCCAGCTGTATCACCTGCTGCCGGCCGAGGTTGCGCTGTTTGCGATGGTGCTGGTGACTGCGTGGAACGGCTTTATGGCGTGGTCGCAGGATACCGAGTTGCTGGCGGGATACGGGCTGCTGGGCGGATTTCTGACGCCGCTGCTGCTTTCGACCGGCGGCAATCATGAGGGGTTTCTATTCACGTATGTCGGCGCGATTGATCTGGCGATTATTCTGCTGGTCCGGTATAAGCCTTGGCGTCGTCTGCTGTTCCCTGCATTTGCTGCGACGGCGTTGTACTTCATCGGGTGGTGTTCAGAGTTTTTCCACCGCGAGGGAACCATTGTGTGGGATTCCCAGTCGTCGGAGACAACGGCCTTTATCCTGATGCTCTTCGCCATGTTTGCAGTCGTCTCGGTGAGGGGTTTCAGCACTTTGCCGACTGCTAACGGCGAGGTCATCCTGCCGGTGCTGGTTCCGCTGGCGAACGCGGCATTCCTGTCGCTGGCGCTGTATTCGGTGATGCAGGATTCTGGTTTGCATACGTCGCTGGCGTGGCTGATGGTGGCTCTCGCGGCGCTGTATCTGGGATTGATGCGGCTGCAGGCAACGGCGGTGGCGAGTGCGATGCATCTGACCTGTGCCATTGTCTTTCTGACGATTGCGATTCCGTTGAAGGCCAGCGGGCATACGCTGACGACGGCTTGGCTCATCGAGGGGCTGGTGCTGTACTGGGCGGCGACGCGGGTGGAGTCGGAGTCTGGTGGGCCGGCTACGGTGCTATCGGTTCTTTCGCTTGGCGGCTACAGTCTGGGGCTGCTGTCGCTGGCGTTTCACTGGCTTTGGGTTGGCGATATTCAGGACTTCTTCAACGCGAATCTGGGCGCAGCGGTGGTTGCCGTCGGTGCGCTTACTGGACTGGCGTGGCTCGCGTCATCGTATGGGGAAAAGAAGTCCAGTCCGGTTACGCTGTTCGCGGCGCTGGGTGCGATTGACTTCGTAGCTCTGCTGTTGACTTGGCGTGAGCTTGCGGACTCCTCCTACTACCAGCGGCACGCCGCGTTTGCGAATCCTGAATTTACCACGGCGCTGGTGGGATTGGCGGTTTTGGCTGGTGTTGCGTGGGTGGCCAATCGGCTTGCGAATGAGGAAGGTGGTGCCTTTGCCGGGTGCGCTGCGGTGGCCGCAGTGACGTTTGTGCTGTTCAATCTGCTGACGATTTTGAGTATTGAACGCGAGATTGGCGCGCTTTGGAACAGCAGCGACAACGCGTTGCAGAGGTCGCTCGCCATCTCCGGATACCTGATGCTCTACGGCGCGGTGTTGCTGGCGGCGGGCTTCTGGCGGCGGTCGGCGTTTGTGCGGTGGCAGGCGCTGGTGCTACTGGTGTTTACGATCGGCAAGGTATTTTTCTACGACATCGGCGGACTCAGTCAGGGCTATCGGGTGGCCAGCTTCCTCGCTTTGGGCGCGCTGTTGATGGGCATCAGTTACGCCTACCAGAAGGATTGGCTTGGACTTCGTCCGACATCAGCTAGCCGCACCTGGGGGCAGCCTTGAAGCTCATGGTCGCTTTGATGTTTGTGCTGCTGTGGCAGACGGCACCGCGTGTCGCGCCGACGCCGCAGCGCTTTCAGTTTGAGCGTTCGGTCCAAGTCCATCCTGGGGCGTCGGGGCGGGTTTGCGCGGCGCTGGACGGCACGGTCTACGCCCACTCGCCCGCGCTGACGGACATTCGGCTTTATTCCGGGACGACAAACCCGCAGGAAGTCCCGTATGCGCTGCTTACATCGCAGGCGACGGCGGCCAGCGAATCGGCGAAGGTGTTAAATCTCGGGGAGCGGGCAGGAAAGATCGTCTTCGATCTGGAGATGCCGGCGCGAGCGTTCTCGACGGTCCACCTGAAGTTGGGCGGGCAGAACTTTATTGCCACGGCAAAGGTGACCGGTACGCCAGGTCCCGGCGACAAGGCCTGCTGTAGTTCGGCGACGTCGGTGGGAACCTTCACGCTGTTCGACCTGACGACGCAGCATCTCGGCCGCAGCACCTCGTTGGCGTTGGCGGAGTCGAGTTTTCCTTATCTGCACGTCGAGATTGAAGCGAAGGCAGCGCCAGGCCATCCGGGCTTTGTCGCTTCGCCGTCGATGGTGGAGGGCGCGGAGATTCCGCCGAGTCGCGAGGCGCAGACGATCTACACCCGAGTTGCCGAAACCACGCAGATTACGCAGGCGGGTCGTGAGTCTGTCGCAACGTTGGAGATTCCGGCGCACGTCCCGGTGGAGCGTGTGACGTTCGTGATGGCGGCGGACGATAAGACGAACTTCAGCCGTAGCGTGACGGTGACGGCGACGGCGAAGAACGACAAGGACATGCCGTCGGCCAACGAAGTCGTTGGAGGCGAGATTTCGCGGGTGCGGATGACGTCGGGTGGCAGGGAGATTCACGAGGAGAACCTGGGTGTAACAGCGATCCTTGGTTCCAATGCGCGCGTCGCGATGGTGCTGAAAGTCTCGGTAGAGAACGGCGACGACAAGCCGCTCGCCATCCGGGCGATCCGGCTGGAGATGCGGGAGCGCAAGTTGTGTTTTGACGCGCCTGGCGAAGCCGTGACGATGTATTACGGCGACGACAAGCTGTTGGCTCCGGTGTACGACTACTCGCGGCTCTTCCGGCCCGAAGAAGCTGCCGCCTCAGCCAAGCTGGAGGCGGAGCAGCCGAACCCGATCTACGTGGCGCGGGAAGACGAGCGGTCGCTCACGGACAAGCATCCGGAGCTGCTTTGGGTGGCGCTGATTGCGGTGGTGTTTGTGCTTGGAGTGGTGGCGTTGCGCTCGGCGAAGCGCGTCCCACAACGCCACAAGTAGGCTACTTTGATTATTCGGTTAGCTCCGGCGGTGGGTCATCCCAAGGCTGGTATCGAACGGGTCTTTGGCCCTAACAGTTCTGCCAGAGCTAACCGCATAATCGCGAAGGTATACCGCCGTTCGAACGACAACTATGGAGATTCTGGCTTCGCCAGAATGACGGCGGTGGTTGGTTTGCCTGGCGATGCCTGATTCGATTTTGTGGCAACGGGGAAATTGCTCCAGGCTACTTTGCCGCTGCCGTTTCCTTCAGATACTCCGCGCTGAAAGTTTTCTTGTCTTTCGCGATTTCGAGCGCGTTGGGATAGAACTGCACGAAGGTGGTGTCGACTGCGGCGTGCGATTCGTGGCAGGTGTAGCAGCTTGCGGGTCGCGCTATCAGCTTGCCGCTGCTCTTGCTGTCGTCTGGTTTGGCAAAGCCGTAGAAGGCCCATCCGTCGCCCTTGGTGTGCGCGGAATCCTTGACGTGAATCTCCATTCCCATCACTTCGGAGGACTCGGTTTTGCCACGCCTGTTGATCGACGAGGCTCCCGTAGCGCCTCGGTTTTCGAGCACGAGCACGGTTCCGTCGGGCCAGTGGCCAGAGTTCTTGAAGACTTTGTAGGCGGCGGGGTTGACGAAGACCGAGTTGAACATGGAGTGATCGGGCGTGGCTTCGGAGGAGTAGCTCATGTCCATGCCGGTGCCGAGGAAGGTCCACTCTGAGTATCCAGTGGGATACTGCAACTGGCCGTCAGCGGTGTAGGTGGGGCCGTCAGGCAGGGCGGTGGGCTGCATGGGCAGCAGGACAGCGAGCAGCAACAGCAAGGGCCAGCGCAGCATTTGGAGCTCCTCGTTACGGGGATGTCTCCTATTCTCTACGCTGGCCCGTCTTTTGTGGTTCCTTATTTCGTTACGGTGAACTCGAAGATCGTACTGGTTTTGTAGGGCTTGGTTGGGGTGATGGTGGTCGACGGGAACTTGGGCTGGTTGGGTGAGTCGGGATAGTGCTGCGTCTCCAGGCAGAAGCCGGTGTTCTTGGCGTACACCATGCCGTCGCGGCCCTTGAATGAGCCGGTGAGCGAATTGCCTGTGTAGAACTGCACTCCGGGCTCAGTGGTGAAGACCTTCAGGGTGCGTCCGCTGGCTGGGTCGACCACGACTGCGGCGGGGATGACCAGGGTGTGTGGCGCGTTCAGCACCCAGTTGTGGTCGTATCCGCCACCAATCTTCAACTGATCGTTTGGCGTGTTGATGCGGGCTCCGATGGCGGTCGGCTTGTTGAAGTCGAACGGAGTTCCGGCGACCGGGGCGAGTTCTCCGGTCGGGATTAATCCGGCATCGGTCGGCGTGTATTTGGCGGCGTTGATCTTGACGACATGGTCGAGGATTGTGCCCTTGCCAGCGAGGTTGAAGTAGGAGTGGTTCGTCAGGTTGACGACGGTCGGCTTGTCGGTGGTTGCGGCGTAGTCCATGCGGAGCTTGTCGTTGACCAGCGTGTAGGTAATGTGGGCGGTTAGCTTGCCGGGAAAGCCCATGTCGCCATCGGGGCTGACAACGGTCAGTTCGACGCCGTTTGGAACCTGCTTGCCGGTCCAGTTGAGGCGATCGAAACCCTTCGTCCCACCATGCAGCGTATTTCCGTTATTGTTCAGCGGAAGCTGCGCCTTGACGCCGCCGACGGTGAACTGACCCTTGCCGATGCGGTTGCCGTAACGGCCGACGATCGAGCCCATGTAGGTCTTGTCGTCTGCCATGTAGCCGGCCATGGTGTCGTAGCCGAGAACCACGTCGGCGATTGCGCCGGTCTTATCTGGAGCCTTGACCGAGATGACGTGGGCGCCGAACGTGATGATGCGGATGTTCAAAGTGGCGTCGGCCAGGGTGTAGACGTCGACGGTCGAACCGTCGGAAAGCTTGCCGAATTCGGCCTTGGTGACCTTGGTCTGGGCGGCGAGCGGCGTGATGACGGCGAGCAGGAGGGCGGCGAGTTTCAAAGACTTCATGGATTCCTCGTTCGGAGCGGTTTCAGCGATGTCCATCCTACTACGCCGAGGGCATCGCTTATTCGGGAATCAACTCCGCGGTGTCGCCGGGGTGCGGCGGAAAGTCTCCGATGAAGCTGCCGCTCGCCGAACTGCCTTGCACACTCTTCAGTGTCAGGCGGCCAATCTCCTCGTCGTGGAGGTTGTGCAGGGTGTAGGTCATGGGGTTCTTGGTTAGGCGATATGCGTGCAGCGCGACCTGATCGCCGGGCTTCAACTTCGTGCCAGCGGACAGCTTGATTGTTACGGAACCATTGTCGGCTGCAGTGACGACACCGGCTGAACCCTGGGTTCCGGGTGGGGGTCCGTTGTGTTCCAGCGGATTCAACAACGCATTGATCGGTTGCTGGAACGATCCTGCCGCGTCCTTGGGGTCCATCGCCTGCTTGGCTGTGACGGCGAACCGTTTGCAGGAGGCCGCGTTGATGGACGAGTTGGGATCGAGCCCGTCGGGGCAGGAGACGGAGGTTAGCCGCATGAGCAACTGCCCGGTGCAGGTGTCGACGATTCCGGCGCGCAATTCGTAGCTTCTGGGTGGGGGGAAGTCGGGATCGGAACCGGGCGGCGGGTCGACGGGGGAGAAGGTGCCGGCCAAAACGGCGTCGACTCCGAGTTCGCGACCGACTCGAGCGGCTCCGGCGAAGTCTCCACGGTAGAGCCGGGTGCGATCGCCGCGGCTCATGGCGAACTCGTTCATCTGGTCGAGACGCGCGTAGATCAGGTCGGCGACGGCGGTTCCGGAGCCTCCGCCAGTGGTGCCGACGTCGTGCGATTCCTCGCGGTCGGTGGGGTAACGAAAGTCCAGCACAGCGAGTCGCAATGGTTGGTTGGGCCACTCGGCGCTGGAACGATTGCACTCCTCCGCCGGCATCTCGTGGGCGATGGTCTTTGCTGTGGGGGTCCTGGGCAGGGCGGCTTCTCCGGCTCCCAGCGGGACGTCGATGACCGAAGTTGCCCTGGGTTTAGCGGTATTTCCCAGATCGACTGTGCTTGCCGTCGCGCCCGTCTTTGTGGAGGCCGTGGGCGCTGGAATGACGACGCTGCTAGCGGTGGCTCCGGGCCTGGTGGATGCGGTGGGCGTGGGGATCGCAACGTTGCGTGGCGCTGATGTGGCCGCTGTCCCGGTGGCTCCGCCTTTGAGGGGAGCGGTTGTTGTCGAGGGGATCTTTGCCGCCGCTGTGGCCCCGTGGCCGACCCCGGCCGTGACGGCTGCTGGCACCTTGGCTCCGGCAACTTGCTGCGGGAGCTTGGCAGAAGTCGTTGCGGGGACTTCGCGTGCTCCGTCCGTGGGCGGACCCGCCTTGGGGATTCCGGCGGTCAGCAACACCACGCGCCGGACGATCCACTCGACACCGGGGGTGTAGATTACCTCCACGTTATCGCCGACGTGGACGACGTCAGCCCGGGTCTCTTTGCTGAGGATGAAGGTGTGCTGCACGACGCGCTGCTTGCGCTCGTCAAATAGCTGAATGTCGATATTGCGCTGGCCTAGCGCGACGACGGTGCCAAATTCAAAATAGGTGGGGATGTTTGGGTTCGCGGCTTGGCCGAAGGCTGGAATCGAGAGCGCGGATGCCAGAAGTCCAGACATAAGTCGAGCGCTTGTAGATCTCAGTTTCCGCAAATGAATGTCACCCATTCCGTCCCGCGCCGCCCGCGACGATTTCGTGCTTCCCCATGTTGGGACGGAAGATCGTCGCTCTGACCCCGATTTTACAGGATGCCTGCAGCCTCACGATCCCTCTTCCGTGTCACAACTGCTCCCTGTATAGGACGAACGTCGAAAGGAGTCGTGTATGTTGGAATCGCATACTTAAAACGTCAAATTCTGGCTGGAGAGCAGATGCGAATCGTAGCGGGAGTTGATTTTGGAACACTGAGCACGCGGGTGACGCTGCTCGATAGCGAGCGTGGGCGCCTGGGTACGGCGTCGGCCAGCTACCCCTTGCACCGGAAGCGCGAAGACCCGGACTTTGCCACGCAATCGCACGCGGACCAGATGGCTGCGCTGGTCACTGCCATGCGCGATGTACTCGCCCAGACCGGCATCGACGGCGCGCAGGTTGAAGCTCTGGCGCTGGATACGACCGGGTCGAGTGTCATCCCGGTCGATGCGCAGATGCAGCCGCTGGACGACTACTACCTCTGGTGCGACCACCGTGCGCTGAACGAAGCCAAGCAGATCACCGCCCTCGCCCACGCCCGCAAACTGGAGGCGATCGAGTGGTGTGGCGGCATCTACTCGCACGAGTGGGGCTTTGCGAAGTTACTGCACTGGCTGCGTAACAATCCCGACAAACGCGAGCAATTTGCCTCGGCGTTCGAACATTGTGACATGGTTGCCGCGACGCTGTGCGGCATCACGGAACCGGCGCTGGTCAAGCGCAGCGTCTGCGCGCTCGGTCACAAGTGGATGTGGAATCAGAAGTGGGGCGGCTTTCCGGCGCAGGAGTTCCTCTCCGAGCTTGACCCGCTTTTCGACAGCATCCGCGAGAAGCTCGCCGGTGAGGTGTTGACCTCCGACAATCTGGCCGGGCATCTGGCTCCGGAGTGGGCTGAAAAGCTTGGCCTTAGGGCCGGAATCCCGATCCCGGTCGGCGCGTTCGACGCGCACTGGGACGCAATCGGCGCGGGTTGCCGTGAGGGCGACGTCGTCAATGTCGTCGGTACGAGCACCTGCATTATCGCGATGCAGCAGCAGGCAACGCTGATCCCCGGTGTCTGCGGAGTCGTTCCGGGCAGTGTGCATCCGCAGTATAGCGGTGTTGAGGCTGGGCTTTCCGCTGTGGGGGATATCTTCGAAGCCATCGCTCGCCGTGCTGGAACTGATGTGAAAACGCTTTCTCAGGGTCTGGACAGCTATCGCGCCGGGCAGACCGGGCTGCTGCGTCTGAGCTGGGACAACGGCGACCGGACGATTCTGGTGAAGTCGGAGCTGGGCGGCATCACACTGGGCTGGAATCTGCTGCACACCGCGCAAGACGAGCTGTTTGCAGCGATCGAAGGCACGGCGTTCCACACCCGAATCATTCTCGACCGCATGGCTGAGTACGGTGTGCCGATTACGCGGGTCATCAATGCCGGCGGCATTCCGCAGAATAACTCGAAACTGAATCAGATTTACGCGGACGTTCTGAACAAAGCTGTACTCGTTCCGGATAGTGTTCCGACGAGCATTGGGTCTGGCATCTTTGCACAACTGGCCGCGGGGATCTTTCCGACGATTGAGGCTGCCCAGCAACAGATGTGCCCGGGCCACAAGACGTATCTACCCGACGCCGAGAGCGCCGCGATCTATGAAGAGCTGTACCAGCTGTATCGCAAGGTTTATTTCTCGTTTGGCGATGAGACCGCAGTTCCGCAGTCGCTATCTGATGTTTTGTTGTCGTTGCGAAGTATTGCGGCACAGTCGCGATCTGAAGGCTAAGCCGAATAGAAACACAATAGTTAGTCCTTTTTTAGCCGTTGATTCGAGCCAGTTGCTCTACTTTTCAGGTTCCAAGCTGCTACATTTGTTCCACGCTTTTCGTAATGCATTTCAGCACCTCACTTTGCCGCCGCACGAGAGACTATGACCCCTTTAGCGCTTCTGTTGATGACTCGGATCCAACTTGCCCCGGCTGACATTGTCATCCTCGTCCTTTACTTTGTGCTGGTCATCTTTATCGGTTTCTACGTTAAGGGTTCGACCAACACCTCCGAGGAGTTCTTCCTCGCCGGCCGCGAGATGTCGGCATGGATTGCTGGGTTGAGCTTCGTTTCGGCCAACCTGGGATCGCTGGAACTGATGGGCTGGGCAGGCGCGGCGTACGAGTACGGCATGCTGGCGACGCACTGGTACTGGATCGGCGCTATCCCCGCGATGCTGTTCCTCGGCATTGTCATGATGCCGTTCTATTACATCTCGAAGACCCACTCGGTCCCCGGCTACCTGCACCTGCGGTTCGGTGAGGGCGCACGTGCGGTCTCGGCCGGTTCGTTTGCACTGATGACGATCCTGATGAGCGGCGTCAACATGTTTGCCATGGCCGTCGTAATGCAGACTGTGCTGGGCTGGGATATCAATTTCTCGATGTGGGTTGGAGCCGGGACGGTGGCGCTCTACGTGATGCTCGGCGGATTGCGCTCGGCGATTATCAACGAGGTGCTGCAGTTTGTGCTGATCTGGGCCGGCGCGGCCATGATCCCAATTCTCGGCCTGATCGAGGCGGGCGGTTGGTCCAATCTTAAGATCCACATTGCCAACAACGTTCACAACGCGAACTACACCCATCTCTGGACCACGCTGGGTCACTTCCGCGACAACCCCATGGGCGTCCACTGGACCGGCATCGTCTTCGGCCTGGGCTTCGTGGTGAGCTTCGGATATTGGACGACCGACTTCCTCGTCGTACAGCGCGTTCTCTCGGCGAACAACCTTCGAGCAGCAAAGATGGCCCCGGTGATCGGCGCTGCCTTCAAGATGGCGGTACCGCTGATCGTCATCGTCCCCGGGCTTGTTGCACTCGGTCTGCACAACGCGGATGGCAGCCTGATGTATCACCTTGTCTCGACCGATGAAGCCACAAGAACGGGCGGCCAGAGTTATGACCAGGTTCTGCCGCTGATGCTCATCCGATACTGCGGACCGGGTTTGCTTGGCCTTGGAATTACAGCGCTTGTGGCGGGTTTCATGTCTGGAATGGCCGGCAACGTCTCGGCCTTCTCGACGGTATGGACGTACGACCTGTACGGCGCGTTCATCAACAAGAAGGCTTCTGACTCGCACTACGTCGCCATGGGACGCTGGTCGACGGTGATCGGCATGGTGATCTCAATCGCGTCGGCCTACCTGCTGCAGCACGCGTCCGGCATTATGGACTATGTGCAGGCACTGTTCAGCTTCTTCATCGCGCCGCTCTTCGGCACGGTCGTGCTCGGCATGTTGTGGAAGCGAGCGACCAAGGCGGGCGGCTTCTGGGGTCTCACGGCTGGCACCATCGCCTCGATCACCATGTTTATCTGGGTCCACAATGTGCCCTCCGCTTTGCGCTACGTGGCGATGAGCCCCGACGCACAGCCGATGGCGGAGAACCTGTACCGCGCGCTGTGGAGCTGGCTGATCTGCGTCATCGTCACGGTCGTTGTGAGCCTGATGGGTAAGCAGATGCCCGACTCCGAACTTGCGGGACTGGTCTACGGCGTGACGCCGATTCCGGACGATGGTTCGAAGGGCCTGCTGCAGAAGCCGATCTTCTGGGCCTGCGTCGTCATTACGATCTTCTTTATTCTCAACATCGTTTTCTTCTAAATACCGGTTCTATAGTCAGGAGCATCAAGGATGGACGAATCATTGGACAACAAGCCACACGTGGCCGTACACGACGCCGCTCCAGCAGAAGCTCGCGGCGAGTCGCTCTCAATCTGGTTCTTCTGCGGAATTCTGACGCTCGGATACGGCATCGTACTACTCGTCCAGGCCACGTTGGAGCACTTCGGCCTGTTCGGCCAGCACCAACCGACGACCATCCTCGCGGACCTTCACCCGACGTTCTGGTGGGGCCTGTGCTTGTTCGTCTTCGGTGCCTTCTATACGATTCGATTTAGACCCGGCAAGGGCTAAGGAGTCGTAACGCATGTTATTGAAGTACCTGCGCGAGGAAGTCCTCGAAGCCAACCTCGAACTTGTTAAGCGCGGCCTCGTGCTGTATACCTTTGGCAATGCTTCGGGCGTGGATCGCGAGCAGGGGCTGGTCGTCATCAAGCCATCGGGCGTGGACTACGACGACCTGAAGCCCGAGCACATGGTGGTTACGGACCTCGACGGCAAGATCGTCGAAGGCACATTGCGGCCGTCCTCCGATCTCGACACTCACACACTGCTCTATCGCGAGTTCCCGACTATCGGTGCCGTGGTGCACACGCACTCGGAGTTCGCCACCAGCTTCGCGCAGGCCGGTCTCTCAATCCCCGCGTTCGGCACCACCCATGCGGATTATTTCTACGGCCCAATCCCCGTAACGCCACCGCTCACCGATGAAGCTATCGGGGGGCGCTATGTTCACGAGACGGGACTCGCCATCGTGGCGCGATTCCGCGAGTTGAATATTGATCCGCTTGCCGTTCCGGCTTGCCTGGTCAACGGCCATGCGCCGTTTGCGTGGGGTCGCGACGCTCACGACGCAGCGCACAACGCTGTTGTCGTAGAAGCCGTGGCGAAGATGGCTTACCGTACCCTGCTGCTTCGGCCTGAAGCCGAAGGCGTCTCGCAGGCTCTGCTGGATCGCCACTACTTCCGCAAGCACGGCAAAGACGCCACTTACGGCCAGAAGTAGCAACCGCTAGGGCAGGGACGGAGGCGGTGGCGGCGCGGTCGATGACGGAGTCGGCTTACCGGTAATCGTTGTCGGCTCCATGATTTCGACGCGAGTACCGTCGGGATCGAACATATTCAGCTGCCGCTTCTGGTTGACGCCGGTCTTCACCTCCAGCGGTTTGCTGTAGTTGGGCCGCGTCTTCAAAATCGCTACAGCCTTCTCGATATCCGGGACCACCAGCGAGATGTGATTGCGGCTGCCCCAGCCCGACCAGTCCGGCATGGTGCGGTACAGCATCAGCTCTA
>JAYVZU010000389.1:0-37135 GCA_043783075.1 Rhodanobacteraceae bacterium | reverse complement strand
CAATTGAACAAGACCACGTCTTGCGAACACTTGAACAGCAGGGGTTCACGCTCGAGCGCTTGAGCACTGTCTACGAATCCCGCGCCGCGTATAATTTGTGGGCTTACGGGGTACTTAATACCATGATGAACGCTGAGAATGATTACGAGCAATTCACCGCTCGGGTGCAGGAGTTATTCTGATGTTGAAGGAACTCAAGTTTGTACTCGGTGCGGTATCGAAGAAAGACTTTATTCCAGCGCTGACCCATTTCTGCATCGAGAACGGTGAGGTCCGCGGGTATAACGGGACGCTGGCGCTGTGCAGCCCTATCCCGTTCGATATCGCTTGCAAGCCAAAAGCTGAGACGCTGGTGCGGGCGATTGCAAACTGCGAGGACACAGTGCGGCTCGCAATCACGCCAGCCGGGCGCTTGTCGGTGCGCAGCGGCGCATTCAAGGCCTTCATTGATTGCATAGAAGGTGAAACCCCTCACGCGGTCCCAGACGGCGTAATGACCGACATTGACGGCAACGTGTTTCTCGAGGCACTGAAAGCGGTGGCGCCGTTCATGGGCGACGACGCTTCCCGTCCGTGGTCCAATGGGGTGTTACTGAGCCGCGCCAGCGCATTCGCTACCAATAACGTATGTCTGGTGGAGTATTGGCTCGGGTTGGAATTCCCGATTACCGTCAATATTCCGCGGGCTGCGGTGAAGGAGCTGCTGCGCGTGAACGAGGCGCCCACGCACGCCCAGGTGGCTGAAAACAGTGTCACATTTCATTATGCTGACAAGCGTTGGATTCGAACGCAAGTGCTGCCAACCGATTGGCCCGACTTGCGTAAGGTGTTGGACAACAAGAGCGCACCCGCACCCATAGGCGAGGAGTTATTTCACGCACTCGAAACAATCAAACCCTTTGTGGACAAGATGGGGCGGGTGTATTTCCAGGACGGCAACGTCAGCACGCATCCCATTCTCACCGAGGGTGCGAACTACGAAGTCCCAAGCCTGCCAAGCGATGGGCTTTATAATATAGAAATGCTCCAGCTACTGCAGAACGGCGTTACTTCCATTGATTGGTCGCTATACCCGCGCCCCTGCCTGTTCTTCGGAAACCGGCTGCGCGGCGCCATTGTGGGTATGCACATGAACCGGGCGGAACCCGATGCGGAGTGACGCACTAGGTTTCTTCTGGCGGGATCTACCACCCGAACCAAAACAAAAGAAGGAACAGGAGAAGCGCACTCCACCCGAACGCACCTGGGAGTCCCCCGACTACCTGCCGGGGCTGGACGCTGCGGTGCGAATGGACGGGGTGCATATTCTCACCCAGCAGGAACTGATATCGGCGTTGGCGGGTGGTCATGAGCTGATATACGACTGTGAGGTCTACCCGAATTATTTCCTAGCCGCCTTTATGGATTACACGACCGGCGCAATAGCCTGGGTTGAGTTCAACAGCGGCGAGAAGGTAGACGAGACGCGGCTGCGATGGCTGATGGAGAAGTTTCTCACGGTCGGTTTCAATAGCATCAACTTCGATAATACTGTGGTCGAGCTGGCGCTGGCTGGGTGCAGCACCGAAGCGATCGCCCATGCTGCTACGCTACTAATTGTCGAGCAACAGAACCGCAGCGACGTCCGCAAGCAATTCAAGGCCAAGAAACTGAAGTGTGACCACATTGATCTGATCGAGGTGGCGCCACTGTTTGCCGGCCTGAAGATCTACGGCGGTCGGTTGCACGTTCCGCGGATGCAGGATCTACCCTTCCCGCCGGGCACAGTGCTGAGCGCTGCGCAGAAAGCGATCGTTAGGTACTACTGCATCAACGACCTACGAACGACGGCATACCTGCGCGCCTGCTTGGCCGATCAGCTTCAGCTTCGCTTACGCATGAGCGAGGAATACCGAATAGACCTGCGCAGCAAGTCCGACGCGCAGATTGCTGAGGCCGTGATTGGCCAGGAAATGCGTATTGCCACGGGCATGGAGCCCACCAGGCCGACGATCGATGTTGGCACGGCGTACCGCTACAGGGTGCCCGCGTTTCTGCGCTACTCGAGCCCCACTATGCAATGGACGCTCGAGGTGGTGCGCAACGCACTATTCATCGTCGGGGAAAGCGGTGCAGTAGGAACCCCGCCGGAACTTGCGGACCTGCAGATTCCTATCGCAGGTGGAGTGTACCGCATGGGGATTGGCGGGCTGCACAGCAGCGAGGCGAAGACAGCGCATGTCGCTGACGCTGACTACTTTATCGAGGACCGGGACGTCACCTCATACTATCCGCAGGTGATCCTGAACCAGGGCTTATACCCGCACCACCTGGGCCCAGCGTTCTTGAAGGTATACAAGACCATCGTGGACCGGCGCATCGCTGCAAAGCGGCGAGGTGACAAGGTGATGGCGGATACGTTGAAGATCACCATCAACGGGTCGTTTGGCAAGCTGGGGAATAAGTATTCAATTCTCTACTCCCCGGACCTGCTGATCCAAGTGACGGTGACGGGCCAGCTGAGCCTGCTGATGCTGATTGAGCGCTTTGAGCTTGCAGGCATCCGTGTGGTCAGCGCCAACACGGATGGCATTGTGGTGAAGTGTTTGCGCAGCAGGCAAGCGGACATGGAAGCGATCGTTCGCCAGTGGGAACTTGAAACCGACTATGAAACAGAGGCCACTCGTTACCTCGCGCTCTATAGCCGGGATGTGAACAGCTATCTGGCGGTGAAAGAGGGGTTTAATAAGTCGACCAAGCAATGGACAGGCGAGCCCGAAGGCACCAAGAACAAAGGCGCCTTTTCCAACCCTTGGCGCGGCAACAAGATGGACGTTCTTCAGCTGCACAAGAACCCCGCTGCACAAATCTGCGTCACTGCTGTGGAGCGTTACTTGATTGATGCGGCCCCGTTGCTGACCACAATCACGGGGTCGGCTGACATCCGCGACTTCGTGTGTGTGCGGAAGGTGCAGGGTGGGGCGGTGCAGGGTAGCGACTATCTTGGCGGGTCGGTTCGATGGTACTACAGCACCGACGATCTTCCCGATATGGTGTACGCACGCAATGGCAATCGAGTGCCAAAGTCCGCTGGCGCCAAACCCCTGCTGGAGCTGCCCACAGAATTCCCGGTCGATGTTGATTTCGCTTGGTACGAGAAGGAAGCTGATGTTCTACTGGCTTCCTTAGGGGTGGGGGATATAGCAATAGGTCGATGTCCGTATCCGGACAGACGGAGCTTTTAAATGGCGTTATGCTTGCACTATGCAATCCGCACAGGTGCAGCGACAGGTTAGCCGGCGCCCGACCCATACCGGCACAACGAAAGGACCGACGATGAACGCAGAGCAGATTGCCCGAGTGGCACACGAAGTGAACCGCGCCTATTGCGAGGCGCTGGGCGACAACAGCCAACCGGCATGGGAAGACGCGCCGAAGTGGCAACGCGACTCGGCGATGCTTGGCGTTGCGCTGCACATCGAGAACCCCGACGCCGGCCCGCAGGCCAGCCACGAAAGCTGGATGGCGCGGAAGGTGGCCGAGGGTTGGGTATATGGCCCCGAGAAGAAGCCAGACCTGAAGCAGCACCATTGCATGGTGCCGTTCGCCGATCTGCCGGTCGGCCAGCAGGCGAAAGACTTCATTTTCCGTGGCGTGGTACATGCGCTGGCGCAGCCGCCAGCCACCGACGAGTTCGTCGCCACCGGCTCATCGCTGTTCAGCGACCCGAGCCATATAAAGGAATGATGCCATGGCAACCTGGGCCGACGAGTACATGACGATGCTGGACGACTGCGAGAAACGCGAGGAACGGCTGACCGATTGGGAGCGCGGCTTTGTGGACTCGCTGCGCCGACAGATCGAAGCGGGCCGACGGCCCAGCCCAAAGCAAATTGAATCTTTGGATTCCATTTGGGAGCGTGCCACTGCGCGTGGCTAGTGCCGCCTAACAGTTGAATTAACCGGCGCCCCGCGCTGAAGCAGTAAGAAGCCCCGGCCGTTCATGCGTCCGGTTAAATGAATGGTTAGCCGCCTACCTCCGAAGCGCGGCAAGACTTGGAGTGATTATGGACAACACGCAACTGAAGATGATTCTCGATACCCTGCAGACGATGGGGGCGACCGGCCATGATGCGTTTGTGTGGTGGCTGCTGCTGGACAAGGCCCTGCCCGTTGTTGGCTGGCTATTAACGTTCGCGGGCCTTGTTTGGCTGGCGTGGCGTCTGATTCCGCGGCTTGGCATGCTATCATTCGGCGAACAGGTGAGAGACATTCTTGGTGTTGGCTGTGACGGGCCGCTTACGCCGCGGGAAGCGCGCGAAACGCTTCGACGCCTGAATGCGCTTCGACGCCTGAATGAACTGGCGGGGAAGAGCGGCGGCTAACGTTGTATTGAGCGGCGCGCGCACTGGCCTGGACGGAGCGTAACCATGCCGTTGCGCGTCCGCTCGAATGCGGGTTAGCCGGCGCCCGACCCATGCCGGCACAACGACAGAAGGACAGAAATGCGAACCCTTGAAGACCACAAAGTGAACCCCGCGAACGACGTGCTGACGGTGCGCGTG
Organism: Rhodanobacteraceae bacterium; assembly: GCA_043783075.1. GTDB lineage: Bacteria > Acidobacteriota > Terriglobia > Terriglobales > Acidobacteriaceae > Edaphobacter. Next base: position 32,591 of record JAYVZU010000389.1, on the reverse strand, counting down.
CTGGACGAACCGGGCAGCGGTGGCGCAAACCACGCATACCTGATTTCAGGTTTCGACAACACGACGAATCCCTCAGACCCCGACGACCAAGACGCCGACACGGCACTGATCCTGTTCCAGAACGGCCCGATTGCCGAAGCTGGCGTGAACGGCGTGACGCACGAAGCCCTGCTGGCGATCCTGTGCGACCGCATGCGCGGCTTCCAGGCTGGGCCGTACCACAGCGCCGACAACGCCGAAGCGCTGGCCTGCATGGAACAGGCGCAGACCGCTTTGCAGCGCCGCACGAAGGCCCGCATGGCGCGCGGCGTGGAAGGCACTCACACCGTTTAATGCGCAGATGCCGGCGCCGAGGGTATTGGTTCCGGCTAACAACATAGCTCAGCGGCGTGGGCGATGGCCCGCCATGCTGCTGCCGCCACCGCAGCCTAAGGTGAACACCATGGCAACCAAAACCGACACCATTCGCAAGGGTCTGCTCGCATCCGGCTGGGTGCGCACCGACACCCGCAGCGCTCGCGAGTGCTATACCAAGCAAGTGGCAACGGTGCAGCGGAACCCCGCTACAGGCCTTGCAACCCCTGGCGCGCTCAAGCCAATGTGGCTGTGGCTGGGTAAGGCTGCCAGCGTTCGCTGGGCGGGCAACAACAGCTTCACCGCCGCGTACCCCGTACACCTCGGGATGGTGACGCGGTTGTTCGAGGCGGGGTTGGAATAATCTTACAATCTGTAGGGGCTTGCACAGGTTGACCAATCCGTCCATAATTGCTTCATCAGCAACCCCTCACCCGAAAGCACATCATGAACACTTACATCATTGAAGCCTACGCCAAGCTGTTCAGCATCCATCGCCTCGTGTACGCAAACAGCAAGGCTGAAGCCGCAGCCCAGCTGAACCAAGAAGGCATCCGGTGGATCAACATCACCGACATCACGGGTCAAGCCGACGAGTAGGCTTGGTGCCTATCCCGCAAATTTCCGTTAAACTGCAATCCTGCTGAACGAAACCCCCGGACGTCTCCGGGGAGTCAGCTGTCAAAGGAAACCACCATGAACACCCTCACCGCCACCGCTGCTGCCACCCGTACCTGGAGCGCTTACCAAGACGCCATTTTTGCGCACATCGCCGACCCCTTCGCGGGCAACGCTGTGATCGAAGCGGTTGCTGGCAGCGGCAAGTCCACCACCATCGTTCACGGTATGTCGCTGGTGCCCGAGTCGCAAAGCACTGTTTTCCTCGCTTTCAACAAGGCGATCGCTGACGAGCTCAAGGGCCGCGGGGTCAACGCCAAAACCTTCCACTCACTCACCTACGGTGCAGTCACCAAGTTCAAGAACACCCGCACGGTCGAGCCCGACAAGCTGCGCCTGCTGGTGAAGCAAAACCTCAGCGGTGACGACCAGTTCTTGTATGGCACGTTCATCAGCAAGCTGGTTGGGTTGGGCAGGCAGGTTGGCATCGGTTGCTTGCTGCCGGACGTCGAGTCTGAGTGGCTTGACATCGTTACCCTGCACGACCTCGAGCTCGACAACGAAGGCGCAGACCTGGGTCGTGCGCTTGCCCTTGCTAGCGACCTGCTCGCCTGGAGCAACGCCAGCCCGATGGTTGACTTCGACGACCTGCTGTACCTCGCGGTGAAGGAGGGTTTGCCCCTGCCGAAATACTTCTTTGTCTTTGTCGACGAGGCGCAAGACACCAATGCCATCCAGCGCGCCATACTGCGCAAAATCATGGGCCCCAAGTCCCGCCTGATTGCGGTGGGCGACCCTGCACAAGCGGTCTACGGCTTCCGTGGTGCTGACAGCAATTCGCTGAACATGATTGCGGATGAGTTCAGGTGCAAGCGCTTGCCGCTGACGGTGAGCTACCGCTGCCCGACCAGCGTCGTTGAATATGCGCAGCAGTGGGTTGACCACATTGAAGCCGCGCCGAACGCACCCGCCGGGCAGGTACTGCACAAGGGCGCGCAGTGGAAACTGACCGAGTTCGGCGAAACCGACCTCATTGTGTGCCGCACCACCAAGCCGCTGATCGCGCTCGCTTACCGCTTCCTCCGCGCTCGCATACCTGCAAAGATTATGGGCAAGGAAATCGGCCAGGGTTTGAAGACGCTGGTGAGCAAGATGAAGGCTGACGGTATTGACCGCCTGATCGCCAAGCTGGACATATGGTGCGAGCGTGAATCCGAAAAGGCTATCGCCAAGCAACAGGAGGCGAAAGCTGAAGCGATCCGCGACAAGGTTGATGCCATCATGTGCTTGGTGGGTGCGCTGGACGAAAACAGCCGCACCATCCCCGAGATGCTGCGCGTTATCGACAGCCTGTTCAACGACAACCGCAACGCCGTAACGCTTGCAACTATCCACAAGAGCAAGGGCTTGGAGGCTGACACGGTATGGTGGCTGAATCGTGCCGCGTGCCCCGCCAAGTGGGCGCGCCAAGCATGGCGGCAGCAACAGGAGCTGAATCTGTGCTACGTTGCAACCACCCGCGCCAAGAAGGTGCTGGTGACGTTTGAAGAAAAAGAAGCCGCGTAAGGCGATCGCGGGGTGCCGCTGCTAGGGTAGTGGCGGTGGCACCCTAAAAACGGCCCCAGCGAGCGCCTAATGCGGCTGCTGGTGCATTGCAAGCAAGGAGAGAGCTGTGGGTGATATGCGGGAAGAGTTCGATGCGCTGCGGGCGCACAGGAAGGAGCAGCGCGAGGCCCGCGCTGTGGTCAACATCGAATCGCTCAAGGCGCTGGGTGTCCCAGCCACCGAACAGTCGAAGAACGTGTTTCGGGTGAATACCCCGAGCGGTGCGGTCATGTATTACCCGACCAGCGGCAAGTGGCAGCACAAGAGTCGGGTAATGTGGGGCAACGTGCAAGCATTGCAGGGCTGGCTTCGGAATCATGAGTTCGTATGACCCTCGCTAAGTTCCGCTCAATGCTTTACCGCCTGGGTTCAATACTGGGTGACGTGCAAGCGGTGCGCAAGGGTGACATCCTTGGGCGCATCGTGCGCAAACAGACAACCAAAATGACGTTCAGCGGGCTGCGCTCGCTGTGGAGGTTTTTGAAATGACCACACGATTCCATGCGCCAGACGCACTGGGGATTCTCTTCTTGTTGATCCTGCTGGGCGTGCTAGGTTCGTGCGACAGGTTGGACCAGCAGGAGCAAGCGGAGCTCTACTGCGACATGGTGTACCGCCACCAGCAAAACCCAAGCACGGGTTGGCCGGACTATGACGAAAGCTACGCCACCCAGTGCATCAATGGTGAGCTGCGCCCGGGCAAGTGATCAGATGCGGGACTCGCAGGTCGCCATGCCCCGCTGGCGTGCTTGTTCCAGCATCTGATTCAACAGCGACTGGCTGATCACGGTGCAGCCGTCTTCGCGCTGGCACGCGGACGCCTCCGCGGGCGTCATGCGTAGCTCAATGGCTGGTGCGTTAGCGCAGAGCGCGCAGAGGAAGGTGGCGATGGTGCGTTTCATTTCGTCTCCGTCAGCGTTGCTGTTTGAACAGTGGTGATGCCTGTTGGCGCGGGCGTGCTTGCGGCCAGCAATTCGTCTTTGCGGGCGCTGCTGCTGGTCGAGCCAAAAAACCATGCGATCACAGCACCGAACGCGGCTGACAGAGAACCGATCAGCAGCAGCAGGGGCTCCCGTGCGCCAGCCTTTGGTTCGATAAGGAACAGCGCCACAATAGCTGCCGTGAACATCAGGCAGATGAGAAAACCCATGAACACATGCGCGGGCTTCACGGCATCACCTCAAAGGGCTGGCTCTCCCACGCGACCGAACTGGTTCGGACGATGCCCTGAATCTCCCCGTACCCGTGAAGCGTGTAGGTGCCTGGCGGCGTGCCTGGCGGGATCACGTTCGCGGCAGATTCAACGCTTATGCACCCCGGATCAATCGACACCAAGCCGGCCGGCAGGATGATTTCGGCCCCATTTCCTTTGAGCGTGCGAGACAGTGCGTAAAGCCGCGTCACGCTGGCCGAGCTGCACCGCGTTACGGCCATTTTCACCGGGTTGCCAGGCCTCACCGGGCTGTTCAGCACCGGGAATGGAGTGTTTGTGTACGTCAGCCAAGGGGGCTCCAGAAACACCAGGTAGGCCAGCAGCGCAATGAACGCCAACGCCAACGCTGCGACAAGGCGGGTCATCAAGACGGGGAATATCAGCATGCTGATGCCTCCTATAGTTTCCATCCGTGCGCTGCAAAGTATTCTTTGAGGATGATCCCGACGCCCAGGATCAGCGCCCACAACAGGCCGGTCAACGTCTTGTCAATCACGCTTTGTCGGAATGCGATGGTCTGCGCTTCGCGTTTGATGGCGAGCTTCACCCAATGGTATTCATCGGAACTCAGCAGGGCGTTTGGCATGGCCTCTTTTACGGCGCGTGTCACTGTCTGTTCTACGGTCGTTTCGAAGCTGTCAATGCGCTCGCCGTTGTAGTGGATAGCCTTCCACAATTGCGCCTCTTTATCGCCCGAGTACTGCCATGTTGGGTTGTCGCGGTCGTTCACGGTATCGACCCTGTCACGTCAAGCCCTCCCCGCGGATGATCCATTCGGTGCTGGTGATCTTCTTTGCCCGTGCCCAGCCGTTGGCCGCTAACGTGCGGCTGCCCGTAGTGCCCGCGCCTGCCAGGCGCATGGTGTCGGTCGTGATGGCCAGGGTGACCACGCCAGCCGCGTTCTGGTTGATCAGCTCCAGCTCAGCGTTCACGGGGTACGCCACGCTGGCATTGGCAGGGATCGTCCAGACCCGTGCCGTGGTGTCCGCTGCGGGGTGCAGCTTGGTAGCGTGCATATCCGCCCAGACGAAGGTATAGGCCGCGGATACCGACTCCAACCGCTTCTCGGGCAGTTGCATGCCATGGACGCCGTAAAGACCCGCCCGGTGATCTTCAACTCCACCCACAGCAACGGCGCTCCCGCTGGTGGTGATTTTGTAGACGCGGGCATAGTTGGCAACGTCGAGCCAATTGGTGGTGGCTGTGCTTGTGCTGATGGTGCTGTCGACCCGCTTGACCACCACATAATTCACGGTACTAGCCGTCAGCGTAAGCGTACCGTCCGCCACCGCAGTGCCACCCCAGATGCCACCGTAGTAACCCCAAGTCAGCCCGGTGGTGACGGGTTGGCGCTTGCCGTAGACCGACAGACCCAACAGCGTCTCGAAGTTCTCGTTGATTGGAACCTCAGGGCTTGCCTGGGACGAGGTGAGTTGTTGCATGGGCATAGCTGCTCCTTAGAATCCGGTGACCGTGGTAAAGACGCCGCCGGTCTCGTATGCGATGCGGCTCCCGCCACCTGAGTATGCTGGTGCGTTGTCGGTGACGAGCAGGTGACCGCCGTAGTCGACGGAGCGGTACGGGTGGACAAGGCCGTTGGCAAAGTTGCTCCAGATGAGGGTGCCGACTGTTTTTTCGTGCGTCGTGCCAGCGCCGTACAACCGCACCTTGTCAGACCCAGTTGTTCCGGTGCATTGCAACGCGAAGCTGGCGCTCGTGGTGGCTGTGTACTCAAGTGTCCACGTCGCGCCGTTGTTGGAAGATCGATAGACTCCGGGGTAACCCGTCAGCACGTCCTTCACCGCATAGTGGTACGTCCCGTCGAATACAATGTTGTCCATGACGTAGCTCACGGTATCAACGTCGATGCCGGTAGCTGCGGCCCAACCCGACAAGGCGTCAGCGTTGTCGGTGTAGAACAATGTCGTCAGAGTGCCCGTCGCCGCTGCGCGTCCAAAGACCAGAAACCATCGGGTTCCGATCTTGAACAAGCGCTGGGTCAGGTAGGTGTCGTCGCCGATCGGGTTGGGAAAGGTAGCACCCGACATCACCCCGAGGTCGGTCCAGACAACACCATCGGGGGAGGAGAAGACATGGTTGTATTCGCCCAGCAGCAGGAACCGCGACCCATCTCCAGCGATCGCACGCGGGCGAATCATGTAGGGTGACGTAGCTGTCACATAGGGTGAGCTGGCGAGGTCAAGCCGTGCTAGCGCGAATCTCGTCTTTGTACGGTCTCCCGACAGGTTCTGCTCGACCGACATATCGAAGCCAACCACAAGCGAATTGTTTTGCGCGATGCGCCCGCCACTCATGCTGAAGGCTGGAAGCCCTGTGGGGTTTGCCACTGTGCTGGTGTAAGCCGCTGTGTAGGGGCCCGTCGGGCTGCTGGCGGACCAGAAGGTGATATAGCCGTCTGTCGAATTGGTAGCTGTCCCGTTCTGCACGATATAACCGGTAGCTGACGCCGCCACTACGACTGGGCTGGTGGTGGCGCCGTCGGCTACCGGCAAGGCCAACGCCACCTGGCACCCGTAACCTCGCACGGTGCCTGACTTCTGGTAGATCACCGCGTAGAGCGTGCTAGGGGCTGCCAAGGCGTTGATTACGAATTGCAGGTAGTACGAATGGACGTATTGCGCGCCCGCGACGTTAGTCACGGTCAGCTTCTTGTGCAAGTCATCGTAGACCGCTGCATTGTAGAAGTCGATGTCGTACAGCTCAGCAGTCTCGTCAAGCGGTACGCCGATGCCCGCTGTGCCGGCGAAGGTGCAGGCGTAGCGAGTGCGGCGCTTCCAGGTCAGCGTGATGTCGCCGTTGAAGGCTCGGGACACCCGTGCATCCACAGGGGCGAACGGTTTGGCGCTGACGCCGTTGTTGATGAAGGACTGCGCTGTAGTCGCACCCACGGTCCGACCTTTGGTCACACCTTTCAGCCAGCGAGTCAACCCGACCTCGGTGCTCTTTTGCGTCACCCGCCGCAGACCGTGCATGGCCAGCAATACCACCCGCTCATTGGCGCCATGCCCGAGCATTGCCCAGTCAGTGCCAAGCTGGCCGCGCAGTAGGCGGCTCACGGTGTAGATGTTGGGCGCTGTGGTCACCAGCGTTGCGGTGGCAAAGCGAATCACCTCCGCCCCCACCAGCAGCACGTTGAGTGTGCGGTCAGCCAGCAGCGCATCGCGGGTGGCGCTTGCCAGCTGCCCGTTGCCGACGTTCACCGTGAGGGTGTTGATGTCGTCGAACACCATACCGCCCGTCCAATTGCCCAAGGTGGTGTTGGCGGCGCCCATCACTGCGGACTCGTCAACCGACGCCGCTTGTGCGTAGGTGGCGCCATCTGCGCTGCTCATAACCACACATCCAGGCCAGTAAGTGGTGGTCCCGTTGGCAGCGACGTAGTAACCCGGCGTGTCGTCCGCTTCCTGGAGCAACGGGATATCCAGCGGATAGAGGGTGGTATTGGCTAGCGCAACAACGTCACCGGACGTGGTGTAGGTGCTGCTCGTGGTGCCTGCTGAAACGATAGCCTGCGCGTCGTCTGCTACTGCGTCGAAGGCTATCACGCCACCTGCGTCGTCACGCTTCACCAGGCGCAGGCGGTGCGTATTGCCAGCCGCGTCGTTTACCTGCACCACATCGCTTGGCTCTAGGTTGGCGTATTGCAGCGTGAGGTGCAGCGAGGTAGTGATCAAGCTGGCAAGCTGGTCAGCCACAATGGCGTCAGCTACAGCCTTAGCCTCGGTTGGCTGTAACGACAACCCGAGCGATACAGTGCTGAGCGAAGCCTGCCCAGCGATCAGCCTGTCGCTGACCTCTGTAGCGGATTGCTGGTCCGCTAGGTCGTTCAGGTATTGCACAGCTACCTGAGGCGGCAGCTCGAGGTCGCTAGCGATAGTCAGCGGCAGAGGCTGCGACTGGCTTGCGCCACCGCTTGTGGCGCCCAAGTCGGTATAAGGGATGGTTGTGACAGCGGCACCACCCCGCGGACGGAAATACAGCTTGTCGCTGAGCACGGCTTCAAACTGATAGGCTGTTTGCAGTTGCTCCAGTGCAGCACGGGTCGCGCCGACTTGCGCGACTGCGAGCGCCCGCACCACCTTGGGCGAGGAGATAAGGGAGCTGACGTCAAACTGCGCTGCGCTCAAGCCTGCACGAGAGCATAGGGCGGTGATGGCGTTGTCCAGCCGAATCGGGATAAGCGAATCGCCCCCGCGCCTGAAGGTACAAAGTTTGTCCTCCCAGACTACGACGCAAAAACCGGACTGAGCCCAGATCGATGGATAGCCAAACCCGTTGGTCAACAAGCCATCTGGAACAAACAGATGGCTTGTGTTGGTCAATATGTTATCGAGTCCGATTGTGTAAAGGTAGATATCACCGCCAGGGGTGTATGTGACCCACAAGCTAGTCAGATTTTCCTCTAACATCGTTGAGGCGAAATGAAATCCTGCGCTGTTACCGAAACCGAAACTGTAGATGGATGCGGCGACAGCCAAGGTTCCTGCGCGTTGGAGCGTGGCGGCTGTGCCGTTATAGCTGATCAGATACCACTTGTTCAGCAATGCGCCGCCTACCGTCGCATCGCTTGGCGCTGTGAAGACAATTGCATTCATTCCATCACTGCACAGCGAAACACCTCCCAAGTATTCGCCGGCTGGCAATACGCTTGTCAAGTCGAAACCAAATAACTCGCCGGAGCCACTACTCGTTCCGTTTTGCGTTCCAACGATAAGAATTCCATAGCCGGACCCGAACGGTCTATTCAGATTTTGGAAACGAACGGGGAGGCCTCCCAAAATCCCAAGCGGATAGGTTGCGACCGATCCAAACACTGCGGGCCCAGGATAGGATTCGCTTGAGCCCGTGCGGGTAGAGTTGGGCAGGCCTGTACCGTCATACTGATACTGATAGACGGTAGCATCGTTGATTGACAATACCGCCACTCTGACATAGGGCGTGATGGAGACAATGGCGGGTCTTCCAGCATTCGTATTAGTAGCATTAGAATATAGTGGCGAGGTGGCGTTGTTGGCAGCACGCCTGGTGATGTTCGTGCTCGATACGGTTGCGGTCGCTACTTCAAATGTCAAGTTCGGAACCTGCCCGCCGCTGTCAAGCTGCAAGCCTTCAATGAACACCAGCGAGCGGCCCCTGTAGGCTGGCGCGTTGCCTGTGCCCACCGCTGCCTCATAGGTTGGGTCAGGCAGTTGTGAGGTGCTGCCGTTGTAGACCGTCATCCGTTTCCAGACTTCAATGCTCTCGCTTGCTATGCGCGACGGGTCGGTGGCGCTTGCCAGGTTTGTCCAGACTAGCTTACCGTTGCTCCAGGCGCGGGTGACGCTAGAAATTGGCCCGTCTGTCAACCCGATCAAGAGGTCGACTTCATAGGTGTAGCTGGTGCTTGATTGGCTACCGCCGCCCTTGCCTGCGCTCTGGCTGTGCGAGATGGGTCGTTTGTTGCTAGCCCACCAGACCTGCCCAGCCATGCGCGGCGCCCCCAGTGCCCAGGGGATAGACTGGCCGTACTGGGCGCCGGTGACCCGCAAGTCTTGGATCCGGGACGAGCCCGGAGCCTTTGCGTCCTGTCCTGCCATGATTGAATAGCCGAGCGAGAACCCAGCAGCAGCGCCTACAGGGCCACCGACAAAGAACCCAACCACACCACCAATGGCCCCGACGACGAGCTGTGCCATGCTAGCCCTGCCCTTGCGCTGCGACGCCGCGCAGGCGGTAGACTCCGCGGAGTGTCATGTTGCGTGCGAACATCAGCCGCGTCTCCACCACCCGGGGCGGTTGTGAATTGCTGCTGGCGTGGATCAAGCTCCAACCGCCATGCCTGTAGTCGCCCACGATGCCGATGTGCTGCGGGTCTTGCTCGATAGCGACCACCAGCACAGCGCCAAGCTCGAGTTCCACAATCTGCTCCATGTGCTCAGCGCACAGGTCCGCCAGCGTGCCGTCTGGGTGGCGGGTGTAGGCATTGATATCCCAGTCCTGCGCCACCAGCTCCAGCGCTCGCGCAGTGCAGATCAGCAAGCCTGCGCAGTCAAGCCCCGCACCCGGCAGGCGTGCCTGGTGCATCCAAGGCGTGTCAAGCATGCTGCGCGCTGTGGCCACAACATCAGCAGGGGTTGGGGTCATGCGCTCGTGGTTGGGGTTTGTGTCAGTGCGTCCAGGCCCGGTATGTGCGGTTCACCTTGGAAGTTGACGACGTTGTTGAACTTGGCAAGGCAGTCCTCTGCTAGACGCTTGCGGCAGCCGGCTAGCGCTGCCAGTGTGTCACCCACCGCGATATCGCGCTGCTGTGATGTCAGCAGCTCAAACACCTGAGCGCCGCTGTAGCTTTTGATTTTAGCTTTGAGGCCTGCGTTGGCGCCTGTCATCCAGGTAGCAATTCCTTCAGCATACCAATTGGCCGCACGGGCGGGTCCGGTGGCTGTAAAGGTGCGTCTGTCGGTTACAGCGGTGACGGTCAGCGTGTCGGTCCAGCTAGATGCTACCAGCCCGCAGCGGTTGTTCCCGGCTTGCGAGGGCTGGTCCGCAAGCCGGGCGCGGCAGGTCTTGCTCGTCACGTTGCCCACAGGCTGCTGAAGGTACTGCTGTAAGCCGCGCAGCTCCGCCATCACGGAGCCGAGCTTCAGTGTCACGTTGCCAATGGTGCCCGACAGAAGGTAGTCAACGCCGTCGGTTGGGCTTGCCCAGTTGTACCGAAAAATCGCGAAGGCAGCGTTCTGCCAGACGCCCGACTTGACATCCGCCACGGTGAACAAGCTGCCGTCATCCAGTGTGGTGAGCTCGAGGTTGTCTACGTTCAAGCCAACCGAGCTGCTAATACCGCTGATGTTGAGGCCTTGCGTTGCGCTGTAACGCACACCACCGACAGTGACGTCAACGCCGCTGGAGGTGTAGGCAAAGACCTGCCCGTCCGTGCGAGTGATGCGCAGCGCATGTGCCAGCGTGGTGGCGCCGCTGGCGTAGTGCGTCAGCAGGGCAGAAGGGGTAGGTTTCAACGTAGCACCTCAATCAGCGCCAGCTGCTGCCAAGTCCAGAGCCCGGTGTTGAAGCTGCCGCGAAGGATGTCGGTGTCGAAGCGCACCGGCACGTCGAACTCACCTGACCACGTTAGCGCATCGCTGGCGCGACTGCCTGGGTAGGTATACGCTGTGCCACTGGCTGGTGTGATGGTCTTGCCCGCTGTGTTCACATTCAGGGTGTATACCGCACCGGATATCGCAGTGATCGGCCATGCCGCACTGTTCACAAGTGCAGCATCAGCACCCGTCAACCCGCTTAGGTACAATTTGTCGCCGATTGCAGGGCCTGCAATGGCGCTGGCCAGGGTCACTGCCGTGGTAACACCGACCGAAACGGAGGTGACGGTACGGGTGGCGGTAGCCGTCCACGTCACGATGCCTGTGGTGAGGTCCAAGGTGTAGTCGGTCCCAAGCACCAGAACGGTCACCCCGTTCAGCAGTGCAACAGTCCCGGACACGGGTTTTTTGATTGGCCGTATGTCGGTGAGACCCGAGGAGGCGTAGAGCTTTGCAAGCGCTGCGGTAGGGAGGCCCACCCACCCAGTCGTGTCAATGGTGCCACTCACGATAAACCCGCTGGAAGACGCCGCCACTTGATAGTCCGCAAAGTCTTTAAACCGGAAGGCGTTGAACCGACCTTTGCAAGCGCGGAAGAACCCGGTCACCTGCGCCATCTGCACGAGCGTGAAGTCAACTCCCTGAAACGTATACCGGCAGCGCCCAATGGGCCACTTGGCGGTCCGCGACTCCAGGCCGCTGATCGCCTCAACCACGTCGGTTGAGTATTCGGGGCCACCCTGTGCCCAGTAGGCAGCGGTATCAGGGAACCGAGGGCTTTCAAGAAACGCCATGCTGTGCCTTATCGGTTGCGCACGACAGCACGGTGCGTGGCGTTAGCCATGTCCGCCAGTAACTGGTCGCGGGTGCGTGAATCCATCGGAGTGCTGATGGTGACATGGTTGTGAACCGTCAGGGGACCGCCGCTGTCGCCCCTGCTCGAACCACTTTCACCCCGGTCAGGGGCCTTGTCAGCCATACCACGAATCACATCTGCGTACTTGACAGGCAGCACCATTTCATTCTGGTGAAGCTGGGTGACCGGATTCGTGCCCGCTGGGATGTCGTACCCACCTTCAGCGCTTGCCAGGCTACCGAACGCCATCACGCCCGCATAGGCGACAGCCGCCGCGGCAGGGGCGAGAAACGGGCCCACATAGGGTATACCGACGACCGCATTGTAGGCAGCACCTGCCGCCGCCATTGCGTTGTTGTTCAGCTGTGCCAGCGCCGTCGCTTTGCTTGCGAGGCGCATCTTGATTTGGTTCATCACCCAGTCCGCAGCCATTTTGGAAGCTACGCTGGCAAGCGTTGACCCCATGCTGGTGAACATATTTCGGATGGCTCCCCCGACCGTCATGGTGTGAGTAAGAATGCCCTTGAAACTCGACTCGAGGCTGGTTTGCATACCCTGCCCGATCGCGGCATAATACTTGAGGCTCTCCGCTTGGGTCTTCACTTCAATGCCACGTATTACTGTTTGGTGCTTGATCTCCAATTCTTCTAGCTGCGCGTTCAGCTTAGCGACCTGAACCGGATCTTTCTTCGGGTCAACCATTGCGAGCTCAGCCATCAGCGACCCTCGCTCAATGGCCAACTTCCGCTCAGCATACTGGCGCTCGAGCTCGAGGCTTTGCGCCACGGTAATCATCCCGACGCTGAGCTTCAACTGCATGACCGCCCGGGCGTCCTCAATCTCCGCCAGCCCCTGGGATTTCACGACGGCCCGGTGCTGCTGTTCAATGTCCTGGCGCTGCTGGTCTGCTGCGCGCTGTGCTGCGACCTTGGCGCGCTGTGCGTCAATGAACTCCTTACTGTCCTCGCCGTAGGCCTTCTTCATTGTGTCTGCGACCTGCTGCGCGACCTGCAATTGGACGTCCGCGTTCTTCTTGAACTCTTCACCGCTGGCATGGATGCTTGCAATCTGGGCGGTGAAAGACGCCTTGTCGATTGCCAGTTTCTCGTTCGCGATTTTCAGTTTGATAGCGACTTCGTCCTTGCTGCCTGCAGCAACGACCGCCAGCTTGCTCTGCCAGTATTCGAGCTCGGATTGCTTGCTGAATTCACGGAAGGAACCCTCCAGGCGCTGCTGCTCTTGGTAGGCGACTTTCTTCTGCGCCAGCTCCAGCTCCAGCGCCCGCATCATCCCCTCGTCTTTGCCGCTCCCCTTGTCTTCCGCAGTAAAGCTCTTTGTCCCCTTCGGGCCGCTGGCCTTCTTCTCTCCTTCCTTGTTTTCGGTGAGGTTCTCGCCCATCAGGGCGGCCTGCATCTGCGCCGCAATTTCTACGGACTTCTTCACGATGCGCTCACCAGATGCGTTGAAAATGCGCTCCACATCAGCAACGCCCGCGGCCCACGCGGACTTAACGCCCGACCAGTCCATACGCATTGCCGCACTTGCTACGTTGGCAAAACGCATGATGTAGGAAACTGCAAGTTCGATAGTTTCGGTGATTGATTCAAAGGCGATGGTAATGCCGAGTTCAAGCGCAAGGACAGCCACCTTGAGAATGCTCATGACGTTTTTCAGGACCTGCAAACCTGTAACGCCCTGCCCCGTTCCGCCGCTGATGGCGTCACCAACACGTGAGAAGGCGGACATGACGGTATCTTTCAACTCCATGGCGCCGCGGATGACCACACGAAAAATGTCTGCAAGGTTTTCCATCACCACGGTCATAATCTTGACCCGTGCTGGCCCTGTGCTGGAAAACATTTCTGCAAGTTCGGTCAGTATGGGGATGAGCGCCTTGCCTATCTGATTCTGAATACCATCGATTACAAGGCCAACCCCTTCCATGGCCTCTTTATAGGCTTTCATTTCGCCAGCTTGCTTTTGGCCCACCACAAGACCGAGTTCTTCCGCCTTGACGCGGGCCTTCTCCATCGCTTCGGCGTTCAATTTCAGAAGCGCAGTGGCTTCCGCTGCACCGCGACCGAATAGCGCCTGCGCTGCAAGATTTCGGTCAGTGCCTTCTTTGTACTTGCCGAGCGATTCCACCGCGCTCGTCATGATCTTCTCGCCGTTCAACAGTTCACCGCTGGCGTCACGGGTCTGCACGCCCATCGCCTGCAAACCCGATTCGTTGCTTTTCAGCATGCGGGTCAATCGCTGGTTTGCGCCCGCGTAAGCGTCTGCTGACAGCCCAACGGACTTGAGCGCCACGTTCAATTCGCTCGCTTGCTCCACCGGCACGCCAAGCGCCTTGGACAGCTTTATCGATTCGCCGGTCATTTCTTTCGATGCGCGCACACCTTCAGCGAACAGCGCGCCGCCACCAAGGACCGCAGCGAAGCCGAGGAGATTGCTTTTCAATCCCTCAAACACGTTGCCTATGCTGCCCAGGTGGCTCTTGGCTGCGACGGACATCTGCTTAAACGAGCCCTCCATAGCAGCAGCAGCTGAGCTCGAGTGAGCTTCAACCTCCTTCAGCGCCTGCGCCATGTTGGCGCTAGAGGACTTGACCGCCTTTTCCGCGTCGACCATCCCGGTCTTAACGCCCTCGGCGTTGGCGCTGATCAGTACCTCGAGATTCTGGTCAGTTGCCATTTGTCCTCGCTATCGGTTTGGGGAACTCACGTTCAGGCGCGTTGCTGAACAGGGACTGCGCGCTCGCTTCGTCCTCCGTGCTTGGTGCTGCGCCAAGCACTGTGGTCACCTCAGGCTTGTGCCCGACGTAACGTGCTAGCAGGACGTGCATCGGCGGGAACTTGCGCCAATACGCTGACAGCTTTGCGAGGGTTGGGAGGTCGACGTTCCATTTCACATAATCCAGCGTCCATCCCATGCTCATGGCGACGTGGATTATGATTTCGTCCCAGTCAGTCAGCTCCCCGTCGCTTCCCCCAATGGTTTGTCCGGCGAGGTTGCTTGCTGCAGGCCGTTGGCCTTCATGAAGGCGTCCATAACGTCACGGAAGTTCGTCATGTCGATGTTCTCAGCGACCTGATCGCGCTCAACCGTCGGATAGTTCCTGCGCAGGCTGTAGTAGACGGCGTCGACTAAGGCGTTGCTGTACCCCTCGTCAGCGCTGAAATCCCCACCGCTCAGCACCGCCTTGAGCTTGGGCATGTGGACCAGCGGTGCGGGCGGCAGGACGTAGAAAAGGCGTCCGAGGCGAATCGCTTCGCCGGGGACGTTGACGTCGTCTTGTTTGAGCGTTTCTGCGCTCTTGGTTGGGTCGGCCATTGGGGGCTCCTGTGATGGGTGAAGACCCCGAGCGGCCACCCGGAGTCGCGGGCTTGCTTACGCTTCGGTCGTTGCCCAGTACAACGCATTGCCAGCGCTGTCAGCGAAACCGCTGAATGCCAGCTCGGGGATGGCGAAATCGTCTTGCTTGCTGGCGATGGTGAACTTGCTTACCAGGCATTGCGGGATGGTGATGATCAGCGTCTTGCCGCTGTAGGGCAGGAACAGATCGCCCTTGAACGTCGGTGCATAGCCCATCGGCAAGTTCGCCACCGTGCTCTTCTTCGCCGTGGTGCTGGTCGCCGTGTATTGGTAGCTGATGAACATCTGCAAGCCGGTGTCGGCTGCTGCAAAGGTGTAGACACCTGCTGCCACGCTGTACTGGCCGGTCGTGGGAGTTGCTGCCACGCGGGTCATTGGGACACCGTTGGCGTTGCGGACACCCAGGTCGTAGGCCCAGGTTCCCGTGCTGGGGACCGTCGGCGTGATGGCGTACGGCGTCGCCGGAATCAGCGCACCAACCACGTCATAGACGTCGGACGAAATGCCGCTGGTCATGGTCTGGCCGAAGATAAGGCTGTTCATGGCTGTGCCGTTGATCTGCGCGATCTTGGACTTGCCTTCCATTTTGCCCTTGCCGCGGCCTACAGCCACTGGGAACTGCTGCTGGCCGTACAGCATTTTGGTATCCCAGCTGATGTCAATGCTGATGTCCTGCATGATGCCGAGTTGCACTGGCGTCGGGTTGGTCAGTGCGTTGCCTTGCGCGTCAGTCAGGGGCGTGCCCCAAAAGACGCCGGAACCGAAGATGAATTGCATGGGGTGCTCTCCTTACGTGACGAGAAGTTTGATGGGTACGATGGCGACTGCTTCGTTGCCAAGGTTGCCCTCGTAGATTTGTGTCTGGCCCTCAACCCAGACATGGTGAACAATACCGCCGAGGGTTTGCGTGCGGTCCCCATTGTCTGCGGGCGCCAGTGCGGCGTCCACAGCGTCGAGCAAAGGGCTCAACTGTGGCCCGACTGGCTCCGCATTTGTGTTGAGGTAGATCCAGAGGTTCACTTCCAACACGATTCGGTCGGGCAACCCGCGAACAGGTTGACGAACCTCACCGTCATGCTGCATGTAGAGCGCGGGCTGGTCTTCAGGCAATACGTCTTGCCAGTGCTTCAGCCTGCGGGTGCAGACTTTGAATGCGCTGATGCCTTGCAGCTTGGTGAACAGCGCAACGAAAGCGACCTCTCGGTTGGCGATAGTGATCACGACCGCAAGCCCTCCGAGATTGCCTTGCGCAAGTCCGACGTGATCTGCGGAGTGTTCTCTGTCAGGGAATCACGCAAGAAGTGGCGGGCCTTGATGTTCATCTTCATCGGGTGCGCCCGTATCGAATGCGCTTGCACTGTCACGGTCCGCGGGTTCGCCATTGGCTTGCCAAACGCTATCGTCATCTTGCGCTGGTGCTCCTTGACAACGTGCCCGCGGACGTTGACCGTGCCCGAGAAACCGTTCTCCAGCGCTTTCGCATAGCTGACATTCGTACCCACGAACGCCTGGAAGGTCATCCCTTCCTCGGTGTACCTGTAGGTGATGCTCCGACGTAGGCGACCCGTGCGCACCTTGACGACTTGGTCGGTGAGCTTGTTCTCTTTGACGTAGCCCACCAAGCGGATCGCGCTGCGCGTGACGCTCTTGCCAAGCTTGCTGGTCGCGACCAGCAAGCGCTGCCCCACCTTGAAGGCAACGAGGTCGGCGTTCGGGCGCAGTTCTGCGGTGAGCTTCACAATCCGGTCTCCGGAACTGTGTTCTGGTAGTTCGCCAGCACGACACGGGCAGCAGCAGGAAAGCCCGGATTCTTGCGTGAGCTTGAGGAAGCGCTGGCGCTGTCGCCGTAGTTCACGCTCTCCCCCGCCAGCGACTTGCTATTGATGCCGTAAGTGGTGCGCTCATTAAACCGCGTCAGAACGATCACCTGCACCGCTTCTTTGAGGTCAGCAGGCCACGGAATCAACCCCGCGTCGTCACCGTACCCAGCAACGCTGGTGATGACCACATTGCGCTGGCCACTGGTGAACCTGTATCCGCCGCGCAGCAGCAGCGCACGGGTCCCGATGTTGCAAAACCAGCCGGGTGAATAGTAGCCTGTGGACTGCGGAATCGCCAC
Source organism: Rhodanobacteraceae bacterium (assembly GCA_043783075.1). Lineage (GTDB taxonomy): Bacteria > Acidobacteriota > Terriglobia > Terriglobales > Acidobacteriaceae > Edaphobacter. The sequence continues at coordinate 15,357 of JAYVZU010000389.1, read as the reverse complement.
GTCGTTGATCAAGACGCTGCTGATGCTGACGACCGGGTAATTCGCCAGCATCATGCGGGTGGCATCGTTTCCGTCGCGATACCCGATAACTGTGCGGCTGACAAAGTCGCGGTTGCAGAACTCCCCGATCGCTGCCACCGTCTGCGCCAAGAGGCTCGCGAGCACTGTGTCCCCATTCGAGGTCGTGATGCCAGCTAGCGCCTTGATTTCTGCAACAGTGGTGATCGCTTGAACCATGATGGGTCAGCCCTTGTCGGACAATCAAGGCGGGGTGGCAAGGCCAGCAGGGGCCGCTGGCGCGCTCGGTGCTGCATTGGTATTGGCTGCACCCGTATCGTCGCCTGCGCCAGCGTTTTCGGTGCTTGCTGGTGCAACGGGGGCGGCAGCTTCTGGTGCGGGCGCAGGGACAAACCCGTGCGCCCGCAAGTCGGTGAGGGCCTCGTGAGCTTCAGCGGGCAGCGTCACCAGACCGTCAACGACCTCGTAATTGGTGCCCGCAAAGCTGATGCCTGTGGCGCCTTCGGGGGCGCTCAGAACGATTTCGTCCATGGGATCTCCAGCAGTGGTGAGGAACCGCTGCGCGGGCAAGCCCGCGCAGCGTCGGCGTTAGCCGTTGGTGATGTTGGAGATGATGCCCAGCGCGAACGGGGCATAGATCGCCAGCACGCCCTCGGCATAGACGCCAGACTCGTACTTGCGGGTCCGCAGCGGCCAGTCGATCTGGTAATAGTCCTGCCGCATCTTCATCTCGGCCACGTTGCTGACCTCGTTGTTCTGGTAGTAGACCGGCAGGTCTTCGCAGAACAGGAGGATCGTGCCCGGCGGGATCTTCGGGTGAATCTTGACCGGGATCACCGCGCCACCGTTGGGCATGAACGGGTTGAAGTAGGAGGCAACCACACCACCCGCAATGATGCCCATCGGCTCGTTCATCTTGGTGCCGTCAGCGCTGAACCGCAGCAGCGAACCCGCGGCCGACGTCATGCACTTCTGCGTGACGTTGTTGATCTCTTGCGAGCTCATGTAGATGACCGTCGGGCTCAGCTGGAACTGGTCGTACATGGCGCGCAAGCCCACGTCGATTTCCACCACACTGCCCCGGCCGCTGGCGGTCAGGGTGGTGGCCGGTGCCAGCTTGTTCACATAGCAGGAGTTGGCGGGGTTCATCGCGGCGGTCATCAGGCCGTCGAACGCCAGCGCAGGGTTGGCAGATGCATCGATGGTGATCGCGCTGGCCAGCTGAGTGGCGGTGCCAGCCAGCGCCACGGTCTGTTCGTAATAGTTCGTCGTCGTGATCGCCTGCAAGCGCTCGTTGCCCGCGGTGCCAATGAACCAAGCGTAGGCCACTGCACCGTTGATCAGCGCGGCGGTGCAGGTGAGCTTCTGGCCCAGCGTGATCGCCTGGGACGCGGCTGCCGCGTTCTTGTTGGAGCTGCCACCGTTGATGGTGTAGGTGGCACCATCAGCGCCAGTAACCGTCTTGGCGACCGCGATGCCGTTGGCGACCGAGCTGTTGAAATAGCCTTCTTGCGTCAGCGCAACGACGTAGACCTGATAGGTCGCGGCGGGCAGCGTGTTGCCGGTGCCCGCTGCGGCAACCGTCGGGGTGGCGGGGACGCCCAGCAGCAAGGAAGCATTGCCGCCAATGATGGCGTTCTCTTCCTTCATCATCAGCTTCTGCAGCAGGCGCATCGCCATCGAAGCACGCACGTCTTCGAACGTCTTGCCTGCGTTGACAGCCTCGAAGGTGACGTTGTCTTCTTCACCGAACGTGGTGTAGTTCGCTGCCTTGGGGGCAACGGCGTAGGACATCGTGCCCGAGCGCTGGCCCTCAGGGATCCAGCCGCTGTTGTCATGGCCGCTGCCCACGATGCTGGAGATCACCTTCCAGTTCGTTGCAACGCCCTTGCCACCGGCGACCCGTGGGGTGCGGTTGCGCAGCGGGGTGAAGATGGGGTAGAGGTTTTTGGCCGGCGCTTGCAGGTCGTAAGCGACCAGGCCGGTGGCGGTGGTGATGCTCTTGCTGATGTCATCGCTGTAGGCAGCTTTGATCAGGTCAAGCGTTTCTTGGGTTGGGTTCATGTGTGTGTTGCTCCTTGGAGTTGACAGAGGGGTTGAAGTTCAGCGAAGCCCCAAGGGGCGCCCGCCGCCGGCATGCACTTTCTTGATCGCGGTTGCGACGTCGTCCACGCTGCCGTCGGCCTTGATGACCGGAGCGATTTCTTGCGTCCGCGTGGTCAGCGCATCACCGTCTTCCGCCTTGCTGACGGTCATTACAACGCCCTTCGGTGGCTGCGGGGTTTTGGCCCACCGCTTGCTCAGGTCGTCGTGGTTGGCCTTCAATTCGGCGTAAGCCTTGGTGACTGTGGCGAGCCCTGCGGTGGCGTCGCCGACGCTCTTCTGCAGGACTTCAAACTGCTCGGTGAGTGCTGCGGTTGCTGCACCGACCGCCTTGGTGATGTCGTCGTTGCTGACCACAGGTGGCGCGTCAACCTTCGTGACGTCAGCGCCCGTAGGCTTCACGAGGTAGGTGGCGAGCTTGTCGGACAGCAGCTCAAGCGGGTCTTTGTCAGCGCCATCAGCTTTCATGGTCGCCATCATTTCGCCGACTTCCTCCTGCGCCATTGCGAGCAGTACCGCAGCCAGCGCCCGCACACAGTCAGCGAGCTGTCCGGGGACCGGGCTGCCGTCGTCTTCGCGACCCGCTTCGTTTGCGGAGTCAACTTGTGCCCACCGCAGGCAGCTCAGCAGCGATGCCAGGTTGGAGACGTCGGACAAACCCTTCTGCACCGCCCCCTCACCGCCTTGCAGCGCACGGAGCGTACGTTGCACAGCGTTGGGCACCGGCTCGGCCTTGGTGACGGGGGCATCAATCGGCAGAACGACCTCAGCTTGCGTTTCCGTGGTAGGCTGCGCAAGCTGGGGAATGTCTGCGCCGGTAGCCGCCTTGTTGACCTCGGCTTCCACCAGCTCCAGCAAGCGGGCAGGGGTGATGCCACCCTTCTCCACCAGCGCTCGGAGCTGGTCAGCTGCACTCAGTTCGGTTTGGTTCATGGTTTCAATCTCCGCGTCTACTTTGAACATTTCAATCAGGGCTTCGGGGTTCGCGGGCCGGTCCACCAAGCTGATCTCGGTAAGCCTCAGCTTGCTGATGGTCTTGGTGACCGCGTCGTATCCACCGGGGAGCTTCTTGCCCCCGATGCTGAACCCTTTGTAGACGCCCGCAGTAACCTTGTTCCACGCAACGTCGTCAACAATGTGGGCGCCAATGAAAATGCCGGTATCACGGAACTCGTATTCCTTGACGATGCCGACTGCGCTGGGCTGGTGCATTTCGCGGACGTTGGCGAATTGCATGTAGTCCGCCCAAGCACCTTCCATGGCGTCCTTCGTGACCGTTTCGTCTTGCACGTCTTTCGCTTCGGTGGAGGCGTAACCCCACACCATGCGCTGATCCGCGTCAACCTTGTTGATTTCAAAATAGCGTTTCAAGTCGCTCATGTGGTCAGCCCGGGTACACAGCGCAAACAACGTGCGAGGTCGCGCCGACTGCGTTGCCGACGTCAGCATTGGTGATACTGATCGTCAGATACCGGCCAAGCGGCCTGACGTTCAACTGCTGCGCACCGCTTGAAGTGGTGACCGAGGCATTGACGGTGCCGAGCGCCGTTGCTTGGGCGTCGCGAAGCCGGAAATTGGCACTGGGCGCGCCGGGGGCTACTCCGCCGAATGCCTGCACAGCAGAAAAGCCGGTAGACGGACCAATTGGCGCAAGCACGACCGCCGCTGTTCGGTATTGGTCCCAATCGGGGCCCAGGTCGAACTGCACCAGCACCGTCCCTGACGCCGCAAGCCCTGCGGGGTCACCGCTGACCCAGCCAGCTGATTTGCCACCCGGTGTGATCGGGGCGTCAACGCCTGATTGCATGACAACCGTGGGCAACCCGATGCAGGCTGTGACCAGCAGGCCCGCCCCATTGAACAAGTCCTGGATCGTCCCGCCGATTCTTTGTGCAAGCGACATCGTGAACCCTTATTCGGTGCGAGCCGGTTCAGGCTGCGGGTCAATCAGCACCAGGCTTTCAGCGTGTTGCTTGGCAAAGGCCTCGTCAACCTGAATTTCGTCGTCGGGCCCTTTGATGCTGTCGTCTGGCTCGCGGAACGTGCCGCTGGTGATACGGTAGAATGGCATTTCGTTTCCCTATTCTGGTGAATCTTCTTCTGCTTGCGTGAGCAATGGAATGAAATCACAGCGGCAGTTCGGGTGAGCGGGTGGTGTATCAACACCGATACTGAAGTTCTCGCTCAGTCCGACTATCTCTCCGTCGATTTCCTGGCATTCTTCGCAGCACCCCTCACCTACAATCCACCGCTTCTGGTCAACTTCCCCCGAACGGGTGTATAGGGCCAGATTTCCTTGCGTATCAGCTGCCGCAGTTTCGGTCCGTGCGATTGTCATCGCTCGTTCTTCACTGAAAGCATAATTCTCTGTCAGGAGGTCCGCCAAATCATCGTTCGAAAGGCCTTCCTCCATTGCACGGGTAACGTCACCGCGGATCATTTCTCTTGTGGCTTCCTCAATACTATATGCTGGGTTGGGGTTATTGACAATATTGCCGTTTCCATCAACCCTTTTCCCCACCAGTTCAGCACTTCGAGTAGCCGCATATTCAATCGCATCTTGATTTGCAAGTTCAAGGATAGCGGGGTCATCAATATTGATCTGCACATAAGCATCGTCTACGCCGGTTTTTGCAACCCCGACGATATAATTGCCGAACAGGTCTTGGAATTCCTCCCAACCCTTCCACTCAAAATCATCCACCCAGGCATCGGGTTTCGGTTGCGCAGCTTTACCCACCTTACTGACCACATGCGTCCGCAGCGTCTTCAGCTGGTCGCCCAATTGCTTGTGCAGGTTGGTAGTGAATACCGCTTCCGCTTTCAGGCGGGGCTTGGTGTCCCGCTTGATTCGCTTCACGCCCTTAGGTGCGACCTTCCGGACGAGTTGAAATCGACGGTAAACGCCTTCAACATCAGCGTCTACACCCCCTTCCATCTTTGTGGTGGCTGCTGCGCTGGGTTTTGCGGGTGCTACAGCGGGTTTTTTCGCTGGGGCCTGTGGGGTAGCAGCAGCGCTACCCGCTCTGGCTGCTGTAGAGGGTGCTGGTGCTGCGCCTGGGGGTGTTGCGCCAGGGTCAGGTGGTGGTACAGCGCCGAGCAAGAGCTGCGGTGGCGTTGGCTCCGGCTCCTTCGGGATAATCGGAACGTAGCCAGTCGCAGTGAGTACCATCGCCACATCGCCGCCGTCCACAGGGGCATCGCCCCTCTTGGCGCGGACCTCGTTGATCATCGCTGACCCGTTTTTGAGATTCGTGTCGTCGATCTTGGCCTGAATTTCCGGGTCGGTGGCTTCTTGATCGTCCCATAGGAACTCCAAATCAGTGTATCCGAAATAGATGCGGAGCAGGCGGTCCATCAAACCCTTGATCCAGACCAGCAAAGGGTACAAACCCTCCTCCAGCGCCATCTGATGCGCCGTTTCACTGGTGCTGCGGTTGTTCTCTTTGATGAATGCTTGGTGGCTGACGTTGAAGCAATAGCAGATGATCCGCGCCAACCATTCATCATAGGGGTCTTTGAGAATCCCCTCCTTGGTATTGATTGGAGTGACGCCATTGGGTACGAACTGCGCCTTGCGCCGTGCAGCAGTATTCCCCGACAGGCTGTCCTGCCACCAATCGTTGAACTCTTTGATCTGCGCCATGTTCCAGTCCGCGGGGACTTGGAACAACAGGTCGGGGGTGCTGCCCTCGGTGTAATACTGGAGCTGGTGTACAGAGCGACGAATGGCGATATTCACCGTCATTATTATCTGCTCGACTGGGCTGTAGCCGTACACCTTGTGAACCCGCTTGTTTCGCGGTGCATACAGGAGCTCGTCGCTCGTGTAGTTTGCTGCGACAATCCCTTTCAAGACTTGCTGATACGCGGCCAGGGGCGGTGCAGGGGTGCGCCCAAGCTCGTCAATGTTGCGCTTGATCGTTGCGCCGTCAATCACATTGAATCGGAACGGGGTGCCGTCGTTGTTGAGCCAGGGGTAGATTGACAGCGCATCGGTGACCAGCATTTCCTCGCTGATCATTCTCAGCCAGTCCTGCCACAGGTTCTCACCGTCGGGCATGGCAAAGAAGTCTTCAACCTCCTGGCAGCGCGCATCAGGCTTCAGCTTCTTGACGCCACCCGGGCCCGCCTTCTCTTTGCGGGCAATACTGAATTTGTATTTCGAGAGCTGGTCCTTGCGAGTTTCAATCACCATGCGCAGAATGTCGCAATTTTCCGCCAACGCCCGCATCTGTGGGAATGTGACCGCCTCCCCCATGCGAGGAGTGACGCGGGTATTGAAGCCGACGGGGAAATCAAACACCCGCCCGCGGACGCTTGCCTGCTGTTCCTGCGGTACATTGGGCGGGAGGGGATTCAGCGGTCCCATCCACGCAGAATCCGCGGACCCGAACAGGGTACTCAGCGCCCCACTCATTCGTGCAACGATGTCTCGACCGATTGGTTTCTTTTCAGCCATATTGAATCTCCGGTTGGCGGGTGCCTATTAGAATTGACGAAGGACGGGAAGCACTTCCGTCATAGTATATCGTTCTCCGCCGCTATCCACTTGGCACGTCACTTCGTAATAAACTCCGCTCACGCCGTTTCGAATCATTTGAGTGATCTTAGCACCGGTTACGGCTGGGCTGCCGTATAGGATACCTGACGGGGACGGATCCGCGCTATACGTCAGAGCACTGACGGTGACCACAGGTAAGGTCGGCGTCATCGTCAGTGCTGCGAAATCGAATGTGAGGGTGATAATCTCAGCTGGATCTTTTGGACTGAACATGGTCTGGTCTCAAGGCGCCTTGGCGGTGCAAGTGTAATTCCGAACACGGGCAGACACCTTATAATTTCGAGGGGCTGCGGCTACGAATAGAATCCTTTTCTGCGCCACGCTGTTGGTACGCGCGACAGCGGTTGCCAGTCGGTTTCGTTTTCGCGCCGCAATGCTATAGGTTCGCACTTCACCAGTGGAGAGGAAAAGCTTCGGATTGATACGCCACAGGTGCGCCGTTGCACTCACGTTGTTGAGATGTGAGTATGCTGCCAGCAGCGCCGCAACCGCACGCAGGCTGCCCCCGGCAGCCGCCCTCAGGTTGTCCCCAGCCGTAGCACCAGTGAGCCCGCCAATCGCCCGCATGCGCTGCGCTGCTGTGGTCATGGTAGCACCTGAGACCAGACCGCAGCAGCAAGCGCAGCCGGGAGGCTCGGCGCTGTGTATGCTTTGCTCGGGTCCATCTGGATCGAGCCCGACATGGATGCAATCACCGTGGTGCCGTCCGACCGCGCCAGGTAGCCCCCGCCGATGATTGCCGGCGTCGCAGATACGTTGTCAATTTGGGCATTCACGACCGTGACATCGATCTGAAAATTGATGGCGTCCGATGCAATCACGGCCCGAAACATCGCCGCGATGCCCTGCGTGGTGCATTGCGCCCACGCTGCCCAGGCATAGACGCGCTGCACCGTGGTGGCTCGGTTGACCCCGCTCACGTCAATCTGCAGGTTCGGAAAATCGGCCGTGAACTCAGTGCAGGTGCTGCCGTCGATGGCCAGGGTGTTGTAGATCGTGTCACTGACCTGCGCGACCAAGAACGATGCCCCGGTGTTGGTCAGCAGCCCGATGGCCTGCACGGGCACCATGGCCGTGACGCCCGACTGATAGGCCACGCGCAGGCGCAACGTGTGGTTGGTGGTCCAGATCGCGTTGATCGCCAGTGTGGTGCCCGGCACGCTGTTGGATAGCTCGGTGCTGGTGGTCGAGTTGTATACCTGCACCCGGCTGCCGTTGACGATGCCGGTCACGTTGACCTGCACCCAAGCTGCCGCGCCGCTGCTGTAAGCCCAGACCACGGTGCTGGTGGCGCCAGCGCCCACCGAGAGCGCCGCCGCGCCCAGGCTGATGGCCCCCGCCCCGGTGATGGCCACAGCGGCCGCCACGGTGATGGCGTAGCCGCTCAGGTAGTTGATGCCGTCGGCTGTGCTTACGGGCGTGGCGTACCCAAAATTGCCCGTCTGTGAGGCCCAGTAGACCGCTGCGGCGTACAGCTTGGCCAGGGTCTGCGTGGTGGTGATGCTGGCCGTGACCGCTGGGCCGCTGAACGTGATGCCGGTGATGGCCGACCCGTCCAGGGTGTAGTAGGTGTCGGTCGTCTGCGCCACTGCCAGGATCAAACCCGTGCTGGTGAGCGTGCCGGTGGTGTCGATGGGTGTCTTGGCCACGGCACCCACGACGTACCTGGCGCGAACGCGGATGCTGTGGTTGGCGTTGGGCCATTGGATGTTGGCTGACCAGCTGGCGCCCGGCGTGCCGGTGTAGAGGTTGGCGCTTGTGGTGCTGTTGTCGACGATCAGCGTGGTGCCGTCGATCAAGCCCGTCACTGTCACCGTGGTCCACACGCCGGCCGAGTGCGTCACGTTGACAGTGCTGGTGGCGCTCGCGCCCAGCGTCAGGGTGTTGGCGCCGATGGTCAGCGCACCGGTGCCGGTGATGGCAGCGGCCGCGCCCATCACCAGCGCGGCGGCCAGCACAAACGCCACGCCATCCGCGCTGGTGATGATCGGCGCCAGGCGGTTGCTGGCCTCGTACCACTTCATCCAGTCGTAGATTTCGCGGATGCTGCGGCTGCCGCTGATGGTGAGCGTGCCGGCTGCGTAGCTGATGCCGGTCAGGGCCGATGCCGCTGACTCGGTGATCTGGACCACCGGGTCAACGGTGCGGTAGGCGAGCGCGGAATACGCGAACCCGTAGTGGCCGAAGGTGTACGTGAAGGGGTCGTTGTACACGCCGTCGAGGTAGAAAGCTGCCGTGGTGGTGTTGCTCGACAGGCCACTGACCACCAAGGACAGCGCGCCGTTGCTCGTGGGCGTGACCGTCAAGTCAAACTTCTGCCACGTGTCGGCTACAGTGCTGCTGATAAAGGTGGCTAGAGTGGAGCCCTGCCCTGACAGGGTGACGGTGATAGGCGACGTACCGTAGGTGCTATTGAGCCGCACATAGCCGACCACCCGGAAGGCTTTGCCGGCAACGCCGCCCGGCTGGGACGCCGTGTAGGCGCAGGCCGCAGACGCCTTGGACGGCATGAGCTTGAGGCTGCGCGTGCCCCGGTTGATGACGCCGACCTCAGCATAGGCATCGAACCCGTAGCGCATTTGGTAGTAGTCGTCAGTGCCCGCGTTCGTGTACAGCTTGACCAGGGTGTTGTCGGAACAATTCTGGTCGGTGTTGTGAACGTCAGTGCGTGCGTAGGCTTGCAGAGTGCAGTTCTGAATCGTGAAGTCGCCGACCGCCCCAGGCGACGAGATGTTCGTAAATCCGAGCATGTTGGTGCTCTTGGCGTTGCCGGCGCCTGTTCCGATGCGGCATGCGTCAAGCACCGTGGGGCCGCCGAACCCCGGAACAACCGCGTTGAGGGATGCACTGATGTCGCAGTTGTTGAGGCGGTTTCCGATGCCCAGGTTCAGAAACGCACCCGCAACGGTGCCACCCCCGAAAAAACTGCCGTTGATGGTGGTGTTGATCGGCCCGGTCGAACCGCTGAACTCAAGAGAGGACACTCCGTAGATGCCGCACAGGTTGTTGCCGGTGATGCAAACTCCGTACTTAAATGAAATAGCAGCAGCGTTACGGGAGTACCCAACGCACCAGTCCATCGTGAACGGATTGACGGTGCCGCCGCCGTACGGCATCACCGAACCGGTGCCACTTGTCACCGTGCCGGACTTAGGGTTGTGCCCGCTGATCCCGTAGAGCTTCTTGATCGGGGTAATGGTCACGGTTTTGTTGTCGATCAGTAGGATCGTTACGGGGTCGATGCCGGTATTTCCGCCAAGCGCCGTCGAGCCCAGGCAGTAGAACTCGGCGTAGCCAATCTCGTACCGCTGCGAACAGTAGGTATTGATGTTGGCCGCCGTGTCGCCGGAAAGGGACAGCAGGATCGGCGAGCCGAACGCGATGTTCGCCGGCCTGAACACCACGTTGCGGGTCATGTTCGCCACGGGGGCGCTGACCGCGTGGACGAAACTCAGGGTTGGCGCGACGTTGACCGTGTACGGGCCGGTTCCCGTCACCGAGGTGATCTGCACGTAGTCGTGCGCGCTCGGCGTGCCGTCCGTGGTGCTGGCAAGGTACAGCCAGTCGTTGCTGGCCCAGCCTGTGGCATCGGCGACGCTGAACGACCCTGCCGATACGGCAACCCCCACCGTGAGCCGGGTCCACGGCTTTTTGGCTGCGCCCCAGGCCCTGAAGAACTGCCCACGCGGGAAGTTCAGGCTGTACTTCCCATTCGCCAACGCGGCGCTGTCGTTGAGCCGCAGGATCGCGGTGTAGGCGACGGGGATGGGGTCGGCCTCGGTGCCGTAGTCAAGCCCCGCAGCCGAGCCGCTTGTGATAAGCTGCGTCGAGGTCACGCCACCCCGCACCGTCAGGTCGCTGCTGACCGTGCGGCTGGCCTTGAGCACGCCGTTGATCGTGAGCGCCGTGGTGGTGTCGTCGCCCACGGAGTAGGTGCCATCGACCGTGACCGTGTGGCCGTTGGCGATGGTCACCTTGTCGCCCAGCACGGGCACGACTGCGCCGACCCAGGTGCCGGTGGCGCTCCATAGGCTAGTAGCGGCCGAGGTGATGGTAGCCATTGGTCAGGTCACTCCGTTGGTGGCAGTACCCGGATGGCTGATCAGCACCCGGTCGCCGCTGACAGGCACGCTTGCGGCACCATCCCAGGTGGCAATGGCCGATGCCAGGCCAGAGGGGATGCTGTAGCGGTTGGCCATTTGGTCTCAGGGCCTGTGGTTAATCAGGGTATCGAGGCGGGTCTTTATCTTGCGCATACCGATAACAGCGGGCAGTGCCAGTCCGCGTCATTTTTTCCGACGGGCGCCATTTCTTGGACCCGCGATTAAACCGCAGAGCCAGTGGGACCGCGCCAAGCCTTGTTGTCCCAGTGGATCAGGTATCCGAGGGTTTGATCGAAATAGGCGTACCCGCTCCACGGTCGCACCGGACGCTGCGCAGTTGTGCCGCTCTGCTCACCGACCTTGATCCAACCGTTGGCCATCAGCTGGCGCGCGTCGTCATCAAACGGGATGTCCTGAGGGGTGCCGGGGGCGCCGACATAGGTACGGCCACCACTGACGGTGTTCGTTTGAGCGGTGCCGGGAGGGTGCAGGCGAATCGTCATGAAAGCTCCTTTATCTGAATGCCTGCATGAAAGCGGCAGGCCCTACGCTTGTTGATGCGGCTGCGGCTGCGGTTTTCACCGATTCAGCTTCTGCCTTGTAATAATCCAGAAGACCTGTATTGCCGTCGTTCAGCATGGAGAATGCACCGCTGCAGGCATCCACTTCGTCATCGTGTAGTGCTTGCGGAAACGCTTCAAGGCAGGTGAATGCGGCGTCATTCCATGCGCCGCGCAGGGCACGAACATTGCCCGCCTGGCACTGCGCACTGAATGGGCCGAATCGAACAATCTTATCACCTCGCTCTGATCTTGCACGAACGGTGAACCCGCTAAGATGGCCAACTAGGTCGCTGGCTTGGGATTTCCCGGCTTGCCCTGGGTCTTTTGGCAAACCAATTCTGACCGACACAGTATCAAGTTCAGCAGTGTCACGGAGTTGTTTCTTTACTCCGTGGGGGGACTTGCGGCATGACACAGTATCCAGCCAGTAGTATATCCCAGTCTTCCGGTCGCGTGCTAGTTTGACGCCTGCTGTCCAATCAGGGTCATTCTGATCTGTCTTCTCCGTTGCGGCCAGATCCCAATACCTGACCACATCCAGGTCAGCGGGTACTGCATCCACAATCGGTATCCATTCCCGCTTGAAGTACAGGCCTGCCGCGGGACGAATCTTCCAGTTACCACCCAGCAGACGCGCCTGCTCTACCAAGGGCAGAGATTTCAGAGTCGCTAGATACCCCGGATCCGCTTTCATCAGCGCTGGGTTATCGCTCAGCTTGCCCGGTATGAACGTCACGGACTTGGGCTGCACCTGCTCCTCGTGGTCAAGGGGCAGGTTCGGGTTTCCATACTCGGTCAGCAGCTCCTCGCGGCTGTTAGCCCACAGAAGAACGTCATTAACTCGGATGAACCATCGAACTTTGCCTGATCGCTCAGGTATCGGGAACCCTGTGTCCTTGTCAATCCACCATGCGATGAACGACGCCACCCAGCTATCGGCATCCGGGTTCGTGGTTGCACGGATGTACGGCTTCACCCCGCACATGGAGCGGTTCCGAGACATCAGGTAGAAGAATTGGCTGGCGCTGAAATGCGTCAACTCGTCGAATATGATTAGCGGGATCTGCGACCCCTGCCAATCTAGTTTGTTCTTCTCATGCTCGAGGTGGGAGAACTTGACCTTGCCACCCTTATCCCAGTCCCACTCGGATATCGAGGAGGTGGGCGTGGCACCCGTCAGCGGGTATAGCTTCTCGGACTCGTCCCACAGGCAACCCGGATTCTTGATCTGGGGCATGGTGCGTCGGAATATGACCGCAGCGAACTCGAGGTTCGTGGGCGCATGGCGCAGGCACTCCATCAGGATAGCCCACGTCTTACCCGCACCCGCTGCACCGCCGTAGATAGCGATGTCGGCGCTCGTGCTTAGAAATTGCTCCTGCGGGCCTGGCTGGGGCCCTATGCGCTTGGGCGGGCGCTGTGCAAGGGGTACGGTACTGTGGCCCGCGATCGCAGCGCCCAGCGCTTGCTGGGCCATGGGTTACTTCACGCCAAGGCTTGCGGAGCTACTGTTGGCGTGGCTTGACGAAACAGATGCCTCAGTGCTCTTTGAATGCGCGTCAGGGTTCGAAAGCGCATGCGCTGAGGCCGCTGCTGTGTGCGCTGAAGACGCATTCCTATGAGCATTGGCAGCCGCGGCGTGAGCCTTTGCAGATTGCCTGTCACCTGCCTCGCGGTGAGTATCAGCAATGTCGTCATGCCTTGACGCCATTTTGTCGTGAGCCTTTGCTGCGGAACGATGTTTAGCTTCGCCGCCCCCGCCCGTATGCTGGTTCCCGTAGAACTCGTGGCCCGGTTGCGCGCCCTTCTCCAAATCCCCGAGGGTCTGCAGGCGGTTCAGGGTTTCATAGAATGTTCGGCTCATGGTTGCTCCTGTGCTGGGTTTGATTCCCGGCCATTGTGGGGGATGTAGAATTGAACGCCACCCGACAGGTTCACGTCGGTGACGGTCTTCACTGGTGCGTTCATACCAAGGAAATCAGCCAGCTTACCCAGCGCTTGCACGCGGGCGCCGTGTGTGCTTCCCGCGCCTTGGTAGGTGGCTTCGCGCTTGAGCAATTTGAACACCTGACGTTTCTGAACCTCCGGGGTTGCGGTGTAGTCATCGGATTCTTCAGCGTTGCTCAACTGCTGGCGCACATACCAGCAGAACATCATTCGTTTCGCATAGTCAGGCGCATACTGCGCCATGAACCCCATACGAATCACCGCAGCGAGCGCATCAAAGTCTTTGAGGTATTCTCTGACGAACAAGTCCCGGAACCGCATTTCAGATTCCGAAAGACCGGGCGACAGCATAGCCGCGTCCATCGTGCTGGGGGGAGTTACATAGTCTGACATCCTGGCAGTATAGGGTATCAGCGCCCCTGCCAAACTATCAAGTCAGTAAGCCGCGCCGCACCCGGTCCTTGACCCATTGGTAGAACCAGGCTTTGAATGTATCCAAATCGATGCGAACAACGGCAGTGAGCGCCCCCGTGGGGCTGTAGGGTATGTCAGCGCGCATGACCACATTCCAGGCCTTGTTGTTCTGTCGGTACAGCAGCACGGGCAGCAGGTTGACACTGACAGCGCTCGCGGTGCATTGACGCCACCAAGCTGGGATGGACACGACCTGCTGGCGCTTCACCTCGAACGCGATGCCCAGCAGGTTGATATCGCACCCGCCCACAGCGCTCTGGTTCTGGTTGCGCTGCGGTGCGGTGCGCAGGAGCTGCATCGTTTCCGCGTCCCAGGATGGTTCGCTTGCGATGCACTGCTCAATCACCTCGCGCAGCAAGCGCACGATCTCGCGCTCACCTTCCTTGCCCTTATTGACGACGTGGATCATTTGGCGCGTTCTTTCTTTTCAGCGAAAACAATCGTGACCGCCGTCATCGTAAAATCGTCAACCTTTGCGCCAGCGCTGACGGTGACGCTTTGCACCATCGCGTCACCCAGCGCAATAAGACCCACCAGCTTGCCCAGGCCACAAACGACGCCGGTGGCAGTTACGGAGAATGGGTAATTAGGCGTCGGTGCCCCGCCCTTGTCGACACAGAAATCGTGGATGTGAATCATAGTCGAATCCTGAAGTGTTTACCGCAGTCGACACAATCTGCGTGCAGAGTGCCGTCGTATTCAACATCGCCTGGCTTTAAATGCCGGTGCTTGCACACGAACCAGCGATGCCACCATGCAAGAATCCAATCAATCATTGTGCAGCCCTTATCGGTTGCGGTTGCGAAGAAGATGTGTTGCGGCGTGCTCCTGGCCGCTGCTCAGTGCAACGGCAGGGGTAGTGCTGCGCCCGCACAGGCGCGCCCACAGGCTCGCAAACCGCTGGGCCCAGGGGGTAGTAGAGGGTGGCGGTTGATCGGGCTCCCAGCGCACCATTAAATCGTCCGTCTCCCTGTCCTGCCATGTGTAGATGGTCCCCTTCTCAACGCGCATCTGATACGAGGTGGGGGACAAGATCACAGGCATACCCGCGTCAGCGCAGCGAAGGAAGATCTCAGCCCTCAGCTCTTGCTCGCTGGCCATTCTCGCGATGTTGTATTTCGACATTGAAACATGAATGGGCGCTTCAGGCATTCGGTGCTCCGTGGTATCGATACCATTGGGGTTTCATCGCGATCTTCTCTGCGATGCGCGCCCTGATAGTTTCCAGCGCTGCGGATGTGGGATTGTAGTCGCCCCGCAAGCGCATATCCCTGCCAAACACACCGTCGGGGTCTAGCCTGCTGTTGCGGTCAAAGTTCACACCCCGGTCTTCAAGCGCAACCCGCAACGTTGCCTCCGCCAGCGCGGCGTCCCAGCCGTCGCTGTACCAGTCAGTTTCAGCGCCTTCGGCCAGGATGCCAATGCCACGCTTGATCGACTCGAACATCTCAGCGTCGGCGCCGGGACGGTCTTGCGGTACTCGGCCTGCGCCAGCCGCAGCACCTCAAGCGCGGACCGGTTCGCCTCTTCCAGCACCGGATTGCGGCGCAGCGGGATCACCACCGCTGCGGGCCGCCGCGCCGGC
>JAYVZU010000388.1:0-4281 GCA_043783075.1 Rhodanobacteraceae bacterium | reverse complement strand
TATGTTCGTAGACGAAACCGGCAAGCCGGTCCAGTTGGGCGACTACTTCGGTAGCAAGCCGGCAATTCTCACGACCGTCTACTTCAACTGCCCCATGCTCTGCTCGGAGGAGCTCGACGGTCTGACGAGCTCTCTGGAGATGGTCCACCTGAATCCCGGGCCAGACTTCAACGTCATTGTCATCAGCATCGATCCCGCCGAGACGCCAGAGCTTGCCGCAAAGAAGAAGGCCTTTTATTTAAAGCGCTACGGTCGTCCTGAAACCGCCGCTGGTTGGCACTTCCTCACGGGGCAAGAGCCGGCTATCAACGCCGTAACCAAGGCAGTTGGATTCGGCTACGTCCGGGTCCCCGGTCCGGATGGCACCATGTCGCAGTTTGCGCATGCCAGCTCCATCGAAGTCATTACGACGAACGGCAAGCTGGCGCAGTACTACCTCGGCGTGGAGTATTCCCCGAAAGATATGCTCCTTGGGCTTATTGAAGCCTCGGGCAACAAGATTGGCTCGCCAGTCGCAAATATCCTGACCTATTGCTACCACTACGATCCCGAGACCAACAAACACTCGATCATCGTGGCGCGAGTAGTGCAGTTGGGTGGCATGGTGACGATGGCAGGCCTGGGCGGTTTCATGTTTGTCATGTTTCGCCGGGATATCAAGCTGGGGCGCGACCATAGCCTTACAGCCAATGCAACCGATAAGGACCTGAACGTGAAGGACCTGAACGTGAAGGACAAAGGGTAACGATGCATATCAGTCCAGTAATGTGGCAATTTATAACGAAATGGCTCGCGAACTCCGCGCTCTTCCCGCGGGAGGCATCGACCGTTGCCCCCTGGGCAGACGCGCTCTACTTCTTCCTCGTCGGCATGACGGTGGTTGGCCTGGTCCTGGTGGGAATCCTGGTGATCGGCTTCTCCATCCGCTATCGCAGATCCGTGCATCCAGTCGCAACGCAAATTGAAGGCTCCACCCTGCTCGAAGCCACCTGGACGATCATCCCGCTCGCCATCTTCCTCGTCACCTTCGTCTGGGGTGCCCTCCTCTACTTCCGTATCTACAATCCACCAGCCAACTCGATGAACATCTATGTCGTCGGTAAGCAGTGGATGTGGAAGGCCGAGCATCCCGGCGGCCAACACGAGATCAACGCGCTTCACGTCCCCATCGGGCGTCCGGTGCAACTAACTATGATTTCGCAGGACGTCTTCCACAGCTTCTCAATCCCGGATTTTCGCGTCAAGCGTGAGGTCATTCCGGGACGCTACTCAACCGTCTGGTTCGAGGCCACCGAGGCCGGAACCTACCACATTTTTTGCACCCAGTACTGCGGTACGAAGCACTCCGGGATGATCGGCGAAGTAACCGCCATGACTCCCGAAGATTATGACAAGTGGACCCAGGAATCGACCAGCGGCACCTCGCTCGCGCAGAACGGCGAACGCCTCTTCGCCAGCATGGAGTGCACCGCTTGCCATAGCGGTTCGC
The DNA here is from genome assembly GCA_043783075.1 of Rhodanobacteraceae bacterium. GTDB lineage: Bacteria > Acidobacteriota > Terriglobia > Terriglobales > Acidobacteriaceae > Edaphobacter. The sequence continues at coordinate 2,792 of JAYVZU010000388.1, read as the reverse complement.
CAACTGCCCGCGGCCCAAATCTAGCTGGTGTATATGGCTCCAAATTGACCCTTACCAACGGGCAGCAGGTTGTGGTCAACGATGCCTACCTGCGCGATGCAATTCTGAATCCGTCCCAGCACGTGACCGCCGGCTTTGCTCCAATCATGCCGACGTATCAGGGACAGATCAGCGAAGACGGCTTGATTGACCTGGTGGAATATATCAAGACGTTGAACACCAATTACCGTGTCCAGCAGACTCTGGGCACGTCACAGTCGGATGAAGCGGCGCCCACCAAGCCGGGGATGGTGAGTCGATGAGTGCAGCAACCATTGCAAGCAATACAATTGTGAATCTCCCTGATCAGCGCACGGCCACGATGCCGAAGCGGCACTACATCAACAACGAAGACGGGATCCTAAGCTGGCTGTTGACCGGCGACCACAAACGCATCGCGATGCTGTACCTCTTCTCGATCACATTCTTCTTCTTTATTGGTGGAGCCTTCGCTGGCCTGATTCGACTCGAACTGCTCACGCCGCAGCCTGACCTCGTCGCGTCTGACACCTACAACAAATTCTTCACCATGCATGGCATCATCATGATCTTTCTATTCCTGGTGCCGTCCGTGCCAGCAACCCTTGGAAACTTCCTGATCCCGATCATGATTGGTGCCAAAGACCTTGCGTTCCCGAAGATCAATCTCCTTAGCTGGTATCTCTACGTTGCGGGTGGAATCTTCACCCTGGCTGCCCTGGTTCTCGGCGGAGTCGATACCGGCTGGACCTTCACTACGCCGCTTTCGACCCACTACCTAAACACCCATGTGGTCACCGCAGCAACGGCAATCTTTATCGCTGGGTTCGCCTCCATCTTCACGGGGCTAAACTTCATCGTGACGATCCACCGTATGCGCGCTCCGGGAATGACCTGGTTCCGTCTGCCGCTCTTCGTCTGGGCCAACTATGCAGCCTCCATCCTGATGGTGCTTGGAACTCCGGTGCTCGCCATCGCCATCGTACTTGTCGCTCTTGAGAGGCTTATCGGCATCGGCGTATTCGACCCCACCAAGGGTGGCGATCCGCTCCTCTTCCAGCATCTTTTCTGGTTCTACTCGCACCCCGCCGTTTACATCATGATTCTGCCGGGTATGGGCGTTATCTCGGAGGTCATCTCAACCTTTAGCCGCAAGCGCGTCTTCGGCTACACGGCCGTGGCCTTCTCATCGGTTGCAATCGCGGTCTTCGGATTCTTCGTGTGGGCCCACCACATGTTCATCATGGGCGTGTCCAACTACTCCGCGCTGGTATTCTCCCTGTTGACGATGCTGGTCGCTGTTCCCTCCGCGATCAAGATCTTCAATTGGGCCTTCACGCTCCAGAAGGGTTCCATCACCTTCGAGACCCCAATGATCTACGCCTTCGGTTTCCTGGGTCTGTTCACCATCGGCGGACTCACTGGCGTGTTCCTCGGCTCGCTCGGTATGGACATTCACCTCACCGAGACCTACTTCATCGTGGCGCACTTCCACTATGTGATGGTTGGCGGCATGCTAATGGCGTTCCTCGCCGGTATCCACTTCTGGTGGCCGAAGATGACGGGTCGCATGTACTCGGAGCCGCTCTCGAAGCTCTCAGCTGTGGTCAGCTTCATCGGCTTCAACCTGACCTTCATGCCGCAGTTCATCCTTGGATACCTCGGCATGCCGCGTCGCTACCACGCGTATCCGGCTGAGTTTCAGGTCTTGAATGTACTTTCCACCGCTGGTGCAACAGTCCTCGGTGTCGGATTCACACTCCCGCTGCTCTACCTCGCATGGTCATTGAAGTACGGCGAGATTGCAGGCAATAACCCCTGGCAGGCCACCGGTCTTGAGTGGCAGATTCAGTCGCCACCGCTCACCGAAAACTTTACCGAAGTCCCCGTGATTGACTACGAGGCCTACGACTACGAATGGCTGGAAAGAAAGCATGCAAACGAGGTGACGACCGTTGGCTAACACGATCGTAACCACCCACGAACACGAAGCAGAAGCAGCGCACGGGCACGACGATCACCACGTCTCTCTCCCGCAGCACCGCCATCACTTCGAGACGGAACAGCAACAGCGCGAAGCCGGCAGCTTCGGCATGTGGCTCTTCCTGCTCACCGAAATCATGTTTTTTGGTGGCATGTTTTTATCCTATCTGCTCTACCGCAACTGGTACTACGACGCCTTCGTTACGTCGTCTAACCAGCTCAGCGTTCCACTCGGTGCCTTCAACACCTGGATTCTCATCACCTCGGGTTTCTTCATGGCGCTCGCAGTATGGGCGGCTGAAGTCCGCAAGAAGAAGCAACTCGTCATCTACCTCATCCTGACGACAATCTTTGGTGTCGCATTCCTCGGCGTGAAGACGATCGAGTACAAGGAAAAGTGGGAGAAGCACCACATCCCTGGAGCAAGCTTCGACGTCCACGAATTCATCAATCCCGCGATTGATCCTGTAACACACAAGGCCGAACAGAAGGCGCTCGCACCCGACATGGCACAGAAAACTCAGGTGTTCTTCTTCCTGTACTTCGCCATGACCGGCATGCACGCGCTGCACATGATCATAGGTCTAGGACTGCTTGGCTGGCTGATCTACCGAGCCCAACGTGGTGATTTCACCGAAGGTTACGTCGCCCCGATTGAAAACTTCGGCCTCTACTGGCACTTCGTCGATATCGTGTGGCTCTTCCTGTTCCCGCTGCTGTACCTGATTAATCGCCACCCCATGCACTAGGGTCAGGCCCCAAGAAGGAGATTAGACCGTGTCCGAGCATCA
>JAYVZU010000387.1:0-4289 GCA_043783075.1 Rhodanobacteraceae bacterium | reverse complement strand
TGACCGAGCAGGCGGCGCGGGTGACCATCACCTCACGTGCGTTCCGGAATGACCAGCTGCCGTTGTTGTACCGCGATCTGCATGAATTGACAGGGTTTGAGATGGCGCTGCCGATGAACTCAGGTGTCGAAGCGGTGGAGACGGCGCTGAAGGCGACTCGCAAGTGGGGCGAGACGGTGAAGGGCGTGTCGGCCGGACAAGGCGAGATTATTGTCTGCTCGAATAACTTCCATGGGCGCACGATTTCGGTGGTTGGATTCTCCAGCGAGCAGCAGTATAAGACCGGTTTTGGGCCGTTTGCGCCGGGATTCAAGACGGTTCCGTTTGGCGATCCTGAAGCTTTGCGAGCTGCCATCACTCCCAACACGGTTGGGTTTTTAGTGGAACCAGTGCAGGGCGAGGCGGGCATTATTGTGCCGCCCAAGGGTTACCTGCGGGAGGCTTCGGCGATCTGCAAGGCGAATCATATGTTATTGATTTGCGACGAGATCCAGTCTGGTCTGGGACGCACGGGGCTGATGTTCTGTTTTGAGCATGACGGGATTCGACCTGACGTGGTGACGATCGGCAAGGCGCTTTCGGGCGGGTTTTATCCGGTGTCAGCAGTGCTGGCTTCGAAGGAAGTTCTGGGCGTGTTCAAGCCGGGCGACCATGGCAGCACGTTCGGCGGAAATCCGCTGGCCTGCGCGGTGGCACGGGCGGCGCTGCGCGTGATTGTGGACGAGAAGCTGGCGCACCGCTCGAAGGAACTGGGCGAGTATGCGCTGGAGCGGCTGAAGGCGCTGAAATCGACGAAGATCGTCGAGGTACGAGGCGTTGGGCTGTGGATTGGGATTGAGTTGAATACCCCGGCGCGGCCTATCTGCGAGGCGTTGCAGGTGCTTGGGGTGCTGTGCAAGGAGACGCACGACAACGTGATCCGGCTTGCGCCACCGCTAACGATCAGCCGCGAAGATCTGGCCTGGGGTCTGGACCAGATCGCCTCTGTGCTGGAAGCGGCCTGAGCGAACGCTCCATGGCGGAGTGTATCGATTCCGTGAAGGTCTGGAGCGCGGCGCGACGACGCTGGGCAGTCGTGATCTTTACGATTTTGGTGTTCCCCGTGGCTGTCTGGATCGGCTGCCGCATGGGCACGATGTTTGTGCAGGCGGATACTGAGTCCTATCTCGCGATGGCGCAGGGCAAGGCTACGATGCTGCCGTTTGCGGCCCGGCAACTGGGACCGCTGCTGGCTCGGGTAACGGCCAATGAATTCCATCTACCAGTAGAGAGTGCGTTTTTTGATCTGGGATGGGCTTACCTGCTGTTTTTTCTGGCAGTGACAGCGTGGCTGGTGGTGCGGTCGGGTGCTCCGCGGTGGATGTTTTTTGCGGTAGGCGGGCTGATGTTCTGGGGCTTCCAGTTCAACGCGCTGGTGATGCCAGACTTGCTGTACGCTGCGCTGTTGTGCGGACTGCTGCTGCTGTTGCGGCAGGGATGGGGCATGGCGGCGGGCTTGATGATGTTTCCGCTGATGCTGTCGCGGGAATCGACGCTGCTGGCGCTGGTTTGCTTTCTGATTGCGGGCTGGCGGCGTCTGCGCAAGGGAGAGATGGCTACGGCGGTGATCGCAGTGGGCACGGCAATGGTGGTCGTGAACCGGCTGACACAGGCTGCTCTGCCGAACAAGGAGCACATCTCGCCCATGCTGTACATGATTGCGAAGATGCCGTGGAATTTTATGCGGAACGTTGCGGGGATTGGGGTGTGGGCGAATGTTTACCCGACCTGCGCGGTTCCGAAGTGGCAGATGGCGGTGCATCTGGGGCCACTCCACGCGATCGGAACGTGTGGATTTTTTCCTGACGTTCCGCCGCAGGCGATTGCCGTGGGTGCAGCGATGTTTGGGTTGCTGCCGGTAATGGTTTGGAACGTACGAAAGGAAACGCTGCGGACGGGCGGGCGCGAAGACCTGATGTTACGGTTTGCATTGCTTTATGGGACGGTTTCGTTCCTTATGGCACCGCTCCTTGGCGAGGCGTTTCCCCGGCTGTACGGGTATGGTTGGCCTCTCTTTCTGGTTGCGTTGCCGATCTTGCTGGCGCGGGCCGGAGCCGATTTCACCTCCAACTGGGCGGCGGCGGCGTTTTTGGGTGTGCATTGGTTTCTGTCATGGTCCATGGTGTGGGCGTTCCCGAGGTGGCTGTTTCAGGTGAGTGTAGTGTGCTGGATCCTGGGCTGGATTCTGTTGCGTACGACGTTTCGTGCGGGGGGCGGAAGCGATGGCGGCGAGGGTGTTCCGGCCGGAGGTGGATGAGGGTGGAATCGGGGCGGGAGAGGTATCCGGGCGGAGCCAGTCTGGACCCAGAAATACACCCCTCCGCGTGATACACTTAGAGTTAGAAATGGGCTAAAAAATCCTGCTGAAACCGCTGATTTTACGGATGTTTTCGAAAGATTGGTGGATTTTGGACTGAGTTAGTTCGGTAGCTGGATTTACCCACAGATTCTGTAGGAATCGCAGCCTCTGCTGCACGGAGTTTCATGGCCTCGACACCGAACCCTCTTGACCCGCTTAACGCCTCTGCTGTTCCCCCTGCAACACCTGACGCCAAGAAAGAAGGCGGCGGCTACTCGGCCGAGAACATTACGGTCCTGGAGGGTCTGGCGGCGGTGCGTCTGCGTCCGGCAATGTACATTGGCTCGACCGGCGAGCAGGGCTTGCACCACCTGGTGTACGAAGTCGTCGACAACTCCGTGGACGAGGCGCTGGGCGGCCATGCGACGCGCATCGATGTGACGATCCACGTCGACAACTCGATCACGGTCGTCGACGACGGGCGCGGCATTCCGGTCGACAACAAGGTCATCAACGGCGTGGAGATGCCGGCGGTGCAGGTTGTGCTGACCATGCTGCACGCGGGCGGTAAGTTCGACGCGTCGAACTACAAGGTCTCGGGTGGGTTGCACGGCGTCGGCGTAAGCTGCGTCAACGCGCTGAGCGAAGAGTTCGATGTAGAGATTTGGCGCGACGGCTTTGCGTGGGAGCAGGACTACAGCAAGGGCGACCCGATCAGCAAGCTGCGCAAGATGGGTGCCAGCGTCCGCAAGGGCACCAAGGTCCACTTCCTGCCGGACAAGAGCATCTTTACCGTCACCGAGTTCAGCTACGACACGCTGGCGAACCGGCTGCGGCAGCTCGCATTCCTGAACAAGGGCATTGAGATTACACTGACCGACGAGCGCACCACTGACGCGAAGACGGGCGATGCGCGGCACCAGGTATTCAAGTACGCCGGCGGTATCGCGGAGTTTATCAAGCACATCAACAAGGGCAAGCAGGTGTTGCACGAGAAGCCGATTTACATGGAAGCCGAACGCGACAACGTCGCCATGGAGATTGCGCTGCAGTACAACGACGCCTACACAGAGACCGTCTTCACCTTCGCCAACAACATCAACACGGTCGATGGCGGAACGCACCTCTCGGGCTTCAAGACAGCGCTGACGCGCACGATCAACGCCGCCGGGCAGTCGCTGGGCTTGTTCAAGGATGTGAAGGAGAACCTGAGCGGCGATGACGTTCGCGAGGGTCTGGTTGTCGTGATCAGCGTCAAACTTTCGCAGCCGCAGTTTGAAGGCCAGACCAAGGGCAAGCTGAACTCGGATATCGCCGGTACCGTGCAGGCGTTCGTGAATGAGCGGCTGGGCGCGTTCCTGGATGCGAATCCGCAGGTGGCGAAGAAGATTATCAATAAGGCGATTGACGCCTCGCGGGCTCGCGAGGCAGCGCGCAAGGCCAGAGACCTGACACGGCGTAAGGGCGCGCTGGATGGCGGCGGTCTGCCAGGCAAACTGGCCGATTGTTCAGAACGGCAGCCGGATCGTTGCGAGCTGTATCTGGTTGAGGGTGAGTCGGCAGGCGGAACGGCCAAGCAGGGCCGCGATCGTAAGTTCCAGGCGATTCTGCCCCTGAAGGGTAAGATTCTCAACGTCGAGAAGGCTCGCTACGACAAGATGCTGGGGCACGAAGAAATTCGCGCCATGATTACGGCTCTGGGCTGCGGCATCGGTAAGGACGACTTCGACCCCGCCAAGCTGCGCTACGGCAAGCTGATCCTGATGACCGACGCCGACGTCGACGGATCGCACATCCGGACACTGCTGCTGACGTTCTTCTTTCGGCATATGACGCAGCTGATCCAGCGTGGGCATGTGTACATTGCCCAGCCACCGCTCTTCCGCATCAAGAAGGGTAAGTTTGAGCAGTACATCAAGGACGAGAAGCAGTATGTCGACGTGATGATCAA
>JAYVZU010000386.1:0-12880 GCA_043783075.1 Rhodanobacteraceae bacterium | reverse complement strand
GGATACCAGAAGCCTTCATGCTCGCTGCGCAGCCAGACGAACTGCTCTATGAGCGTCGACGGCATTGGCTCTGGAGCATCGCCCGGGATCATATTGAGGTGGAGCATCAGCCGTCGCAGACCGTTGGTGTGGTCGGCGACCTGTTCGGCCGTCCAAATCCCTTGCGCACCCGACTCGGTCAGGATGGCGGGAATCCCGGCCATGGAGGCGGCGGCGATGGTCGATCCCGGATTCACGCTGCATACCAGGTAGGGAATCCCAAAGATCTGCGCGATCTCGAGCGATTTGGCGTCAACCTCCTCATTGCCAGACCGGAAGAAGATGGTGAACGGGATCAGGTCCTCGACGAGGTCGCCGCCATGCATGTCGACGTAGTAATCGGCCAGCGAGATGATGTTGCGGAAGACCCAGTCGGCAAGCTGCTCGGAGGCAGTTCCGGCGGCGTCCCCGGGGAAGACCCGGTTCGGGTTCTTGCCGTCGAGCGGACACACATAGATCGAGCGAGCCGCAAAGCCCGGCATATTGACCACCGGCACCACGATGACGCGTCCACGCAGCCCCTTGGAATCAAGCCTTTGCCCAAGCTCAAGCGCAGCCGCGACGCTGGCATACTCGGCACCGTGGACCCCGCCCGTCACGACGAGCGTCGGCCCGGCCTCGTCTCCGTTGATCAGCCACATGGGCAGCTTGTAGGGCTGACCCTGAACTGGAAACTCGACGACTCCGTAGCGCTTCTCCCCCGGCGCGGCCGAGAGCTGGCCGATTTCTAACATTCCATATGACATGACGAGACCTCAATGACACGCTATCAGATCGTATCCGGCGGTTTGTGGATGGCGGGAAGTCCTTTCCGACAATGCGACTTTCGAGGAATCTCGGCAGATGCCAACCAAGGCCTTGGTATCTTGTAAAAGATCGCTCGGGGAGAACGTGGCCCAACTGGACCTGGTAGAGGATAAACGCTTTGAGCCAAGGCAGAAGCCATTTGCCGAGTTTGAGCTTTCTGCTGCCAATGAGCGCATCTTGCGCATTGTGTACGCGAATAACCCGAAGCTAGAGGAAATTGGTGGCTGCGCCTACAGATGCGAATACAAGTCGCGCATCTGGGAACTGCAAACCTTTCAAACACCTCTTCTTGGACGAGAGTCGTACCGCGTCTTGTGCGAAGGGCAACTTGTCGCAAGCACTGGTGCTTGGAAGATGTTCAGACCTGTTGAGATCAAATATTCAGACGCTGTGATCTGGCACGGCCGTCGGCGTATGTTCTTTGGATCCGTGGTCGACGATCAGGCTGGCCGAAGGATCACTCACAGTTGGCCGCAACTGGGTCTATTATTTGCGGGGAGCAGTATTTGGCTCGATTCCTTAGGGGCCGAAGACCATACGCTCGCTTTGTTGCTGGTCCTTCTTCACCTCACCACACACGCCAATGGATAGAGCATTGGAGCAACTCCATGAAAATGGGATTTTCGGAAACTCGGGTTACCAAGTCGTCAGGCCTACTGATTGCCAAATTCGAGACCCATTTGCTATGGGTCCATCGGGAATCTACAATCGTAAGATTAAACCTATGGACATGACGACGATTCCCGAAGCTTTGACTTTTGATGACGTGCTCCTGATTCCGGCTTACAGCGAAGTGGTTCCGGCGCAGGTGAGCACGCAGACGTGGGCGACGAAGACGATTTCGCTGAACACTCCACTGATGTCGGCTGCGATGGATACTGTGACCGAGTCGCGTCTCGCGATTGCGATGGCGCAGCAGGGCGGGCTCGGTGTGGTGCATCGCAACTTGACGATCGAGCAGCAGGCGGGCGAGATCGACAAGGTAAAGCGCAGCGAAAGCGGCATGATCGTGGACCCGGTGACGATTGCCCCGGAAGAGACGATTGCTGCAGCCCTTGAAATGATGCGCCGGTTCAAGATCTCTGGCGTGCCGGTGACGAAGAACAAGAAGCTGGTCGGAATTTTGACCAACCGCGACCTGCGGTTCGTCTCGCGCACCGATCTGACCATCGATTCGGTGATGACGAAGACCAACCTGATTACGGTTCCGGTCGGGACGACGCTGGAAGAAGCCGAGACCATTCTGCATCAGCACAGGGTCGAAAAGCTTCTTGTCGTGAATGATGACTACGAACTCAAGGGCCTGATTACGGTCAAGGATATCCAGAAAAAATTGAAGTATCCGAACGCGAGCAAGGATGAGCAGGGCCGCCTGCGGGTTGCGGGTGCGATTGGCGCTACCGGAGACTTCCTGGAGCGGGCTGCGGCGCTGGTCGAGATGCGCGTGGATGCGTTGGCGATCGACTCCGCACACGGCCACCAGACGCGCGTGTTGGAAGCGGTTGCGGCCGTGAAGAAGGCGTTCCCGAATGTGCCTCTGCTGGCCGGGAATGTGGCTACGTATGACGGCGCGATGGCGTTGATTGACGCCGGGGCAGACGCGATCAAGGTGGGCATTGGGCCGGGTTCTATCTGCACCACGCGCATGGTTACCGGCGCTGGAATGCCGCAGATTACGGCTATCTCGGAGGCCTCGCGAGCGGCTTCGAAGCATGGGATCCCGGTGATTGCAGACGGCGGTATCAAGTACTCGGGCGACGTGACCAAGGCGATTGCGGCCGGCGCGAGTGTCTGCATGATGGGCTCGCTGTTTGCCGGTGTCGACGAGAGCCCGGGCGAGACGATTCTGTATCAGGGCCGGTCGTTCAAGGCGTATCGCGGCATGGGTTCGCTCAGCGCGATGGCGCAGGGCTCTGGCGAGCGTTACTTCCAGGGTAAGGAAGACGGCACGGAAAACGGAGAACGGATCAATCTGACGGCCCGCGAGGGCGCGACGCAGAACCGGCTGGCGAAGTTTGTGCCGGAGGGTATCGAAGGGCGCGTACCGCACCGTGGACCGCTGGAGGCAATGGTCTATCAACTGGTTGGCGGCTTGCGTTCGGGCATGGGCTATCTGGGCTGCATGACGATCAAGGACCTGCAGGAGAAGGCGCGGTTTGTCCGCATCTCGAACGCCGGATTGCGTGAGAGCCACGTGCATGACGTGGTGATTACGCGTGAGGCTCCCAATTATCACGTGGAGTAGGGCGAAAAGGCTTAACACCGATTTGTACCGACAAAACCGATTTCAAGCAGGCAACAGATTTCTGCGATCTTTTGGGGAATGGTGTGGCTCTGGTGGGCTGTTAGGTTAAAAGAATGCGTTCAGTTTATTTGCAGAGGCCGGATACGGCGGAGTTATGCCGGTATTCGGAGGGCCGACGGGGCAAGGTTCGGGTGTGGTGGCCGGTTGTGGTGGCGCTGATCGTGATTGCGATCGAGTCGACCAATACCTTCTCGTCGCAGAACACCAGCGGCTGGATTCGGCCTTGGATTGAGCGCTTTGTTGGACACATCAACGACCAGGTTTGGGCTGTGGGGCACCATCTGGCACGCAAGACCGGACACTTTACGGGGTACGGCGGGCTGGCGCTGACGCTGCTGCGGGCGTGGTTGATGACGCTTGGCCTACGCGAGGGACTGACGCGTGGCGCGTGGCGTTGGGGTTCGGTGTGGCGGGCTGTGGCAGGGACGGCGTTTGTCGCGAGCATGGATGAGATTCACCAGTGCTTTATTCCCAGCCGGACGGGTGCGTTTTCCGATGTGGTTTTGGATACGGTGGGCGGAGCCGCCTTGTGCGGGATGATCTGGTTAATCTGTGGCTGGTGGCGGAAGGCGAAGACGACTTCGGTTTAGATCAGGCGAAGCCGGTGGGGCTTCTTGTCCAGAACCAGCGCGTCGAAGCGTTGGCGGGTGCTGAAGCCAGCGGCTATGTAGAGACGGACGGCGTTGGTGTTGGCTTCGCTGACCGTTAGCGTGACGGCGCTGTAACGCTGGGTGGGCAAGCGGCGCATACAGAAATCGAGGATGAGCTGACCGAGGCGGCGTCTGCGAAAGGCCGGTGCCACGCAGAGTTGCGTGACGTGCGCGACGTCGGGTGCGACCCGGGAGCAGAGAATGACGGCAGCAAGGGCGCGGGTGTTTCGTTCGCGAAGAACCCACGAAGATTGCGGGTCGAAGGTGCCGCAGCCGGGGAAGCGGACAACATTGTGCAGGAAGCGCAGGGAGCCGGCGAGGGAGCGGTACTGGTCGTTGATGGTGGAGTCGATGTGGTCGCGGTAGGCGGCCTGAATGAGCTCGGCGGTCGGTTGGTAGTAGTTGGAGTTCCAGGCAAAGAGTTCGAAGTCGCCCGGGACTTGGAACGGCGGAGCGGCGTTACCGCCCGGGGGTAGGCCGCATTCGAGAAACAGGCGCGGGAAGGTAGTGAACGCGGGGCGGTTGGGGTTCAGGTGGGCAAAAACCGGTGCCAGAGTGCCGGAATCGAAGAGCAGAAGCTGTGCCTCGATACGGTCGATGCCGGGGGAGGCATGCAGGGTTTCGAGCAGGTGTTGGGCGAGGGAGTGGGGTACGGCAAGGTCGTCCGTGGCGGCGAAGAGGTCGCCGATGACAGCTTTGTGGCCCTCATAGACGCAGAAGGTATAGCCACAGACGCGCCCGCGGTCGAGCGCAACGAAGCCGGGCAGGATGCGGGAGTCGAGGTACTGGAGCAGCAGGTCGGTGGAGCTACGGTAGTCCCACCGGAGGCGGCGCTGCCACAGGTCGGCCTCTTGTTCCAGCAGCGGGCGGAGCTGCTTCGCACTGAAGTGGCGGAGGTCAAGGATCTCGATTTGTTGCGGGGACGTCATCGGCGCTCGCTAGAGCTTATCGGAGATGCGGGTGTTTTGGCGCGGGGAGAAGGGCAAAAAGAACAACGCGGAGGTCGCTGAGGTTTCGCAGAGAAAGGCGGAGGAAGGCGAGCGCTAAGGTTTGGCGTAGACGCGGTAAACTTCCAAGCCTTGCATGTCGTACAGGAACAGCGGCTCGTAGATGCGGCCTGTCAGGTAGTGGTCCAGAGCTTCCTGGTTCCGGATGGGAGCGACCAGGATGTGTTCGGCGTTGGGGACGCCCTCGTGCTCGTTGTCATAGTGAATCATGGGCTGGTTGCGGTAGAAGGCGAGACCGTATTCAATATCGCGGCGGACACCGATGAGTGCGACGATGTTTTCTTCGGGAGCTTGTTTGGCGATCTCGCGGGCCAGGGGGCGGGCGGAGTAGTTCAGGTCAAGATCGCGGCCATGAAAGCCAAGCAGGAAGATGAGGATGGCGAACAGCGGGATCAGGGTGATGTTTCGGATCTGAGCATTGCCGAATCGACTGACCCCCGCAACCACGAGCAGGAGCGTCGCGACGGCGGCGAGGCTGGCGATGACGAGCCATTGGGTCGGCGGGACCAGCGTGTCGTACTTCATGTGTTGCGGCGCGAGCACCAGGACGAAGACCATGACGGCGCTGATGAACGCATGCGCCCACAGCAGCCAAGGCTTCAGGCCGGTGCGGCGGGTGCGGTAGAGATAGTCGCCGGTAAGAATCGTGAGCGGCGGGATCGACGGCAGAATATAGCCGGGCAGCTTGGAACCGGAGAACGAGAAGAAAATAATTGGGAAGAGGGCCCAGAGTACGAGGAACTCCGGGAACGCGTCGCCTGCGCGGGAGTGGCCGAGGTAGGGGACGGGCTTGCGTCGGACCTTCCACTCGGCGAACGAGAGCTGGACGGCATCGACCAAAGCTCTAAGCCCCAGCACCGTCCACGGCATCAGTCCGAGGATGAGGACGATGAGGTAGTAGTAGACCGGCTGGTGGTGCTGGTACTGGTTGGTGGCGAACCGCTTCAGGTTGTGGTTCAGGATGAACTCGTTGAGGAAGGTGGGGTTTTTGCGCTGGACGGCGATATACCAGGGCAGCACCATCACAAGGTACAGGACAATGCCGGGAAGCCAGATCGTCCGGCGGAAGAGGCTCCACTCGCGGCGAAGAGCCGTGAAAAGAAACAGGATGCTGAGTGCGAGGAAGGGGGCAACGGGGCCTTTGGCGAGAGTGGCTGCTGCTCCGAAGAAGTACAGATCGAAGAGCCAGAACTTTTTGCCGGTCTCATACCAGGCGTACCAGCCGAGCATCCCGATGCAGAACGGCGCGGCGAGCTGCATGTCGGTGGAGGCTCCGCGGGCGAACGCGAAGACTGCTATGGCCGACATGGTGAGCAGCGCGGCGTCAAGGTGGCCGCCCGGCCGGAAGCGTCGTATGTGCAGGAAGATGAGCAGCACGAGGAAACCGGCGCCGGAGGTCGCGGGAAGGCGCGCGCTCCAGTCGGAGATGCCGAACTCGCGGAAGAAGCTCATCGCTCGCCAGTAGTAGAGGGCTGGTTTTTCGAGCCAAGGCTGGCCGTTCAGGATAGGAGTAATGGTTCCGGCGAGCAGGCACCGGTAGGAGTCGTGGATGTCTTTGCGGTGGTAGCTGCGGGGGATGAGTGTGGCGTTGAGCGAGTCGCAGGTCTCTTCGTGGACTGCGAGCATCTCACGAGCAACCTGGGCATATCGAGGCTCGTCGGCACCGACCAGACCAAGCTGATCGCCGCCAGTGAGGGGCGCCAGACCATAGAGCAAGAGAAAGCCGCCCACCACGAAGAGGACTACGAACTCCCACGGTGACGCGAAGGTTGGGCCTTGCAGGACGCCGCGAATCCAGGCGATAACGGGGTTGGGTTTTGCGAATGGCTCCGGCTGGCCGGTGACTGATTGCGGCGGAGAGGGGTTCGCGGGTTGGGAGAGATCGGTCACCGTTACAGGGTTTTGGTCCGCCTAGGTGCAGCGAGATAAGGCTAACAGACTTTGGTCAGACCTATGGAATTTGGGAGGGATGGCGCGGAAGCCTCACCCTCCCACCGGAGCCCAAAATGACATTAGGATGCGGGGGCGTCGGGGTTGGGCAGGAGGGCTGGAGCTGCGTCGGCGCGTTTTTTGTCGCGTTTGCGCATGCGGCCCAGTAGCTCGTCCATCCGGCCGGTCATGCGCTCGGAGCGGTCAATGGCGAAGGCTAGCTCGGGAACGTGGCGGACTCCCATGCGGTCGCGAATCTGCGCGCGGATGAACCCGCGAGCCTGCGTGAGCGCGGCTAGTGTGGACTCTTCCTCTTCGGGGCCGCCGTGGACGGCTACGAAAACGCGGGCGGATTTGCCGCCGGGAGCGAGTACAACTTCGGTGACGACCGAAGGGAAGATGCGTGGGTCGGAGAGTTCGCCTTCGAGCATCGCTCCGATCTCTTCGGAGAAGGAGTGGGCGACGCGGTTGCGGTGGTAGGTTCTGGCGCGTTGTTCGGGCATGATGTTTCCGTTTCTAATCGTTGAGGATTTCGGCGTAAGAGTCGGAGATCTCGGCCGAGAGCCCGGCAGTAATGCTGTGCGCGGCGCGGTCGATCAACTCGAGATGCTGGGTGAGCGATTGCATGGAACTGGAGACGACGGCAACTGCTATGGTGGCCTGGTTCCAGATTGTGCCGCCTTCATTCATCTCGGCTACCGAGAGGTTAAAGGTGTGGCGAAGTTTGTCTTTCAGCGAGCGGACGACCTGACGGCGGTCTTTCAAAGACTGCGCGTGGGGGATCGAGAGCTCGAGAGTCAGTTTTCCGATGGGCATGGTCAGGGCCGGATTCGGTCACGGCTGGAGCTCGTTCTATTGTATCTTGCGGAGAACGAGCAACGAAAACAGCGTACGCAAAGTGCGCTAAGTAGAAGCCGCAAAGATCGCAAATCAGGCCTAGTTCGTGATGTTGATGGTTAGCGTCGCGGGGATCGGCGTTCCCGCAGCGGTGGTGGTGATGGTTACAGATTGGGCACCGGGTGGGACGGAGTTGAAGTTGCCGCCCTCGGCACAGCCTTCAAGGCAGAGGGCGATGAGCAGGAGCGTGGGGAGTCGGCGACGTTGTTTTCGGGCCAGGAATGGGAGAAGGAGCGCAAGGACGACCAGGCCCGGACGCGACAGGGAGGCGGTGGTTGTTGCGATCTTGATTTGAACTGGGATGTTGGTGGTGGAGGTGATGGTGGTGGGCGCGGTCAGGGAGCAGGTGATGTATGGAGAAGAGGTCTTGCAGATGGTTTGGATTGGGCCGATGAATCCGACTGCGGGCGTGAGGGTCAGGGTGGCAGGGATGGTGGCCCCGGGTTTTGCGGAGATGGATGTGGGGGAGAGGCTGGCGGTCAGGGGAGGGGCGATGGTCAGCGTTCGGGGGGCGGAGTTGGATGCTGCGTAGAGGCCGTTCGCAGCGTAGGTGGCGGTGAGGGAGAGTGTGCCGATCGCGCTCGGGGTGAACGTGAGTGGCGTGTTGAGCAAGGTCGTGGCGAGCGGCGTCCCATTGCTGACGTAGGTGATGGAACCAGTAGTTGCGCTGACGGTCGCGGTCAGGGTGACGTTGGACTGTAGGGGGATTTGCGGGGCCGACAGGATGAGGGTTACGAGGGTGGGAATCGCGGTGAGCGTGACCGATGCGGCGGAGGAACTTGAGGTCTGGTTGTAGCTGTCCCCGGAGTATGTGGCCGTGAGTTGCGAAGTGCCGAGGCCGAGGGTAGTGGCGCCAAACGATAGCGTGGCGTAGGCAAATGCGCCCGAGGCGTTGGACAAAGGAGCGGTGGCGAGAGTGGTTGCGCCTGATCGGATCGAGACAAAGCCGGTGGGGTTGGTGTTTGCGGAGGCGACGCGGACGTTGGCGATGACGTTGGAGCTAGCCGCGACGCTGTTTTGGGCGAGGGTGATCGTCGTCGTAGTGGGGTCGAATGCAATGGTAACGGTGATGCCAGGGGATATGGACGAAGCGCTAAGGGTATCGCCGCTGTAGGTCGCATGCACTGTGTGCGAGCCGGGGGCAAGCGTTGTGATCGCGAGGTTCGCGACCCCGTTGATGATCAGGCTGCTGTCGAGGATGAAGGGGCCCTCGAAGAAGGTGACGGAGCCAGTTGCGGCGGGTGAGGTGATCGTCGCGGCGGGTGGGGTGATCGTTGCGGAGAAGGTGATCGGTGTCGCAAAGGCTACGGTGTTCGTTGGTCCGGTGAGGGTTGTGGAGGTCGGGTTGAGGATGATTTGGGTGGTGACCGAGGCGCTGGTGGCCGGGGCGTCGTTGGTGTCTCCAGAGTAGCTGGCAGCGATCGAATATTGGCCGGACGCAGGATTGTGGAGGGTTAGCGTGGCGGTCCCATTGGCGACGGTGGCCTGGCCAAGAACTCCGAGAGCGATGTCGCGAAACACGACGGTGCCGTTTGCATTGGCAGGGTTGATGGACGCAGTGAGCACGATCGGATTGCCAGCGTGGATCGGGTTGGCCAGCGGGGCGAGGGTGATCGTTGCAGGGAATGGCAGGATGGTGGTCGAGACGGCGTTGCTGGTGGAGGCGGCTCGGAAGTTGTCTCCGGAGTAGGTCGCCGTGAGACTGTGTGGGCCAGGGGCGAGGGTGTTGATAGTAAATGCGGTGTTGGGAAGCGTGGATTGGCCGATGCGTGTTGCGCCGTCCGAGAATGTAACTGTTCCGGTTGCAGATGCGGGCAAGACGGCGGCGAGGATTTGCAGCGACATTCCGTAGGGATTGGACGCAGGAATTGGCGCGAGATAGATTGCGGAAGGAGTGAGCGTGATGAGCGTGGTGACGGGGGAACTGATGGAGGGTAGATCGTCGGTATCGCCGGAGTAGATTGCAGTGAGGATGTGCGCGCCGGGTTTGAGGGTTGCGTTGGTTAGGGCGGCGTTAGGAAGCGCGGATTGGCCTATATTTACTAGGCCATCGGAGAATGTAACTGTTCCGGTTGCAGATGCCGGCGAGACTACGGCGGTAATGGACAGCGCGGTTCCGTAGGGGCTGGAGGCGGGTATCGGGGACAAAGCTGTGGTGGTCGAGTTGGGGTCTATTTCTACAGCGAGAGCAGGGCTTTGCGATGGGTCCTGCGTGGCGTTGCCGTGGAACGTCGCGGTAAGCGAGTGGACGCCGGGGAGCAGCGCGGCTGCGTTGAAGGCGGCCACTCCTGCAACAAGAGTGGAGTGGCCAAGGGTGACAGAGCCATCGAAGAATGTAACTGTTCCAGTTGCATTTGCCGGGGAGACAGTTGCTGTGAGTTCGAAGGGTGATGCCGCGTAGAAACGGGTGGCAGGTGTAGATAGCGCCGTGGTGGTGTAAGTCCCCGAGACATTGATCGTGATTGGGGAACTGGACGATGCGTTGTAGTGTATGTCGCCGAGATACTGCGCGATGATGGTGTGGACTCCGGCGGGGAGACTTGGAAGCGCGAGTTGCGCTGCGCCGAGGGTCGGCTGATTTAGCCACGCGCTGCCGAGGAATCCGGCTTCGTCAACAAAGTTGACCTGTCCGCTGGAGTTGGACTGGGAGACATCGGCGGTGAGGACGATAGAGGATTGGACAGGATAGATGGAGCTGTCCGAGGTGAGGGAGGCCGAGGACGTTGGGTCGTAGATGACCACCGGAAAGGTTACGGAGTTTGTAGCAACGTAGTGGCTGTCGCCGGAGTATTGGATGTTGACGCCGTGGCTCCCGAAGGCGAGTGTACTGGTGGAATAGCTGGCCGCGGCAGCGGTAATAGTGGCGGCGGAGGGATTCGAAGTTTCAAAGGCAGCGGCGAGTTCGGACAGGCCGAGCGCGTTGGGATGGACGGCGTCCATCATTTCGGCGGCAGTTGCGTGCATGGCTTGCTGAGTCGAGATGAAGCGAATGTCGAGGCCGTCGGCGCGGAGCAGAGCGATGTTGGCCACGATATCCGCGGTGTAGGCGGCGATGCCGGCGGTGTCGCCGTTGGTCTGGTTCGGTATATCTCCGGCGAGGATGGTGGGGCCGACGGAACCCACAGGTGAGCCCATGCCGAGGAAGTTCACAGTGCCGGATTGGGTGGTGATGTCAAAGGTGTGGGCTCCCGCGCCAATGGGGATGCGGAGTAGGCCATAGGAGCTTGTTACGTTGCCCACGGGGTTGGCCTGAGTCTGCGTCAGAACGTTGGGAGCTGCGCCGTCGATACTAACGGTAAAGCTGCCAGTGGCGTTGGTCTGGATGCCGTACCAGAGATAAGCAGGAGCTCCCGTCGTCGTGAGGGCAATGTGGGTTGTCGGGCCGGTGGTGGCGGGGATCAGCACCTTGTTGGCGGGCGGAACTCCGAGCCAGGCGAGCGTGGCCTGATGGCAGAGGTTGAAGGTCTGTTCGTGGTCGCCAACGCCGTAACTGCGTAGGTCGTTAGTGCCGACCAGCAGGGAGTAGACCGGGTTGGTCGCAAGGGATTCGCCGACGAAAAAAGGGAGAGCCTCAAGCGGCATGATGTCGCACGCTTTGTATCCTGGGACCGCGTAGTTGAACAGGTTTCGGTTGAGGGCCTGGGCTACGAGGTTGGGGTATCGCTGCGCCGGATCGGCGATATAAGTGGCGGCGGTGATGGAGTCACCAAGGGCGATGTAGTCAGCGATGGATTGTTGATTCAGCGGGACAGTGTGACTGGCGAGGCCGTCGATCAAGAAGGTAAGGGTTCCGGTAGCGTCGGCAGGAAGGACGCGGCCTGAAAACGTGATTGGCGCGCCGAATCGGATGTAGCCGGGATTGGCGGCAAATGGGGCGATAGTTACCGGGGTTACAACGGGAGCTTGAGCGGCGCAGGGGAGCGTGGCGATCGCAAGCAACAATGCGATGTGGCTGGGGCGACCGGGCATGAATGCAACACTCCTGACAGGACGCGGGGGCGTCGCAGGCGAAGAGTGCATTTGGTGGACCAGTGATGGGCTGAGATTGTTAGAGCTGGCTCATGGTTAGTCGATGGGGATTGGCTCGGCGGATCGGTCGCTGGAGCGATAAGCGGCTTCGACCAGCGCCATCGTCTGGAAGGCGTCTTCGAAGCTGGAGGGTAGCGTGGGCGTTGAGCCTTCGGCGTAGGCCTGCAGCGCGCCCATCGTTCCGATGAAGGAGTCGGGGAAAGCCTCGCCGCTCACGGGGAGGTTGTGCCACGTCTGGCCAGGGTCATTACGCTGGGCGAATTCGAGGGTGTCGGGCTTTCCGTGGGGGTAGTCGAGGTTCAGACCCATCGTGATGCGCGCTGCTCCTTCGGTGCCTTCCCACTGGGCGAAGCTGTGCTGGTAGCGGTCGCCGAAGTTGTGGAAGTGGTTTGTGGCGATGAAGACCCGTGCATCGGAGCCGTAGTCGAGGATCATCGTCGTCTTGGTGGGGGCGTGGTTGGGGCAGTGCGGGTTGCGGACAGTCTTGCAGTAGATCCCCTGCGGATTGCCCAGCCACGAGCGGACTAGGTCGAGGTAGTGGATCGAGTGGTAGAGGATTTCGAGGCGTGGGGCATGGTCAAGGAAGCTCCACAGCGCCCACGGGGTGTAGGTGCGGGTCTGAATTTCGAGGTCGTGGATCTTGCCCAGGTAACCCCGGTTGAAGAGAGCGACGGCACCGAGATTGTTGGGGGCGTAGCGCTGGAAGAAATTCACTGCGGCGGTAAAGTTGCGCGCTCGGCACAGGTCGCGAATGGCCCGGGCGTCTTCGAGGTTGTCGCCCATCGGCTTTTGGAACAGTACAGTAGCGTTCTTCGGGATGAGCGGCAGAATATTGAGCAATTGCGACGCGGGCACTGCGATATCGAAGACGGCATCGGGCGGGGCGAAGGCGATGGACTCGGCGGTAGAGGTGAACGATCGTGCGATGTTGAAGTCCCGCGCAAGATTGGCGGCGGCCTTCGGCGCAGGGTCGGAGACGGCGATCACCGGGAAGCCAGCCTTCACATAAGCCGGCAGGTGCGCGTTGCGGACGATCCCGCCAGCGCCGATCGTGACGATCGGACGCGGAGATTTTGGGCGCGGAGGATGCGCTGAGGTCGCGGCAGCAATCAGGTCGACTTCAGGGATTAGGATGGGTACGTCGGGCATCGTGCAAGTCTCCTGAGTTCCGGAGAGACAATTGTATAGTTAGCGATTTAGGAGGGCATTTTTATGAA
>JAYVZU010000385.1:0-4297 GCA_043783075.1 Rhodanobacteraceae bacterium | reverse complement strand
TGCTCTCACCAGCATGGCAAGAAGCGCTGGATGGTCAGAGCGCTGAGTTGAAGGCCGCTGCCAGCATGGATTTGGTTCAAGTGCAGATGGCCATTTCCGCACTCTCAAATGCCGTGCTTACTGATATTGCAAACCAGATGAACGACGAATCACAAGCGATTCAAGACGCGACCGGCGAATTGAACAGGGCACTACAAAACATCAACAAGGTACAAAACGTAATTCGTGCGGTGACTACCATGTTAGACACGGTCTCAAAGTTCATCACTCTGGTGTAACCGATTCAATATTTCACTTACATAACCGCGGGCGCTTCGATTCCCAGTAGACCAAGCGCCCGCACCATCTCGCGCCGAGCTACTGCTGCAGTCGCCAGCAACAGCGCCTTCTTTGTCGCGTCCGTCTCGTTCAGGATGTGGTGGCGATGGTAGAAGTTATTGAACTGCTGTGCTAGTTGGAAGGCATACTTCGTTAGCAACGCAGGCTCGGCGGACTGGATCGTCTGCTCAATCAACGTAGTCAACCGCGACGCGGCGATCCATGTCTCCCATAGGCTGGTGCCGTCGTCGGTGGCAAGCAATTCAGCGAGCGCGGTGCCGGTAGGAATCTGAGCCAAGGCTTCGGCCTCTGTCGAGCCGGACTTGCGGAAGATATTGGATGCGCGAACAATCGCGTACTGCACATAGGGCCCGGTTTCGCCCTCAAACGAGAGTGCATCCTTGAAGTCGAATGCGATGATCGTGTTGCGGTTGAAGCGCAGCATAAAGTAGCGCAGCGCGCCTACCGCGATCTGACTTGCGATCTGTAACCGTTCCTGTTCCGGAACATCTGGGTTACGGGCCTCAACCTGAACCTTAGCAGCTTCAATCAGCTTGTCGATCAAGTCGTCTGCCTTGACGCCGAGACCTTTACGACCAGATACCTCAATGAATGGCCGCGACTTATCTTCGTCAGAGATCGTATACCCAAGTTCAATCGCACAACGCGGAGTCAATGCAACCTTTTCGTAGGAGAAGTGGGTGTAGCGATCTGCAGCCGAAGTAAATCCCATGCCGCGCAACGCCGCAATGACATTGTTCTGCGGGTCAGACTGCGAAGAGTCGATCACGTTGTAGATTGCGTCAGCCTTCGCAAAAACAGGGTGAGTCGCATCGTTGCTTGCAACTGAACCCGTAGAAATCCAGCAAGTGTGGGTCGGATATTCGTGGAATTTCTCGTAATAGAAATCCTTCTCAAGCAAGCCGAACTTCCACAGATGATACGCAATATCTTTTCCGACATAAGTCACCGTGCCGTTCGACCGCACAATCACCTTTGCCTCTTCATCGGGCCCGTCATCGGTGATGCCTCCGGTGTTGGCCCGCTTCATGACCCAGCAGCCTTTGTTCTTGCCCTCAGTCTCCTGGTACAGCACGCCTTTTTCGATCATCAGCTTTCGCGCCGCATCCCAGAAGTGGAGCGATAGAATCTCTGATTCTCTTGGCAAGAAATCATATTCAATGCCCAGCCGCTGCATTGTATCCAGATGGCGTCTAAGTACCGAGGTCGAGACCAACTCGGCAATCGCCGCCGTATCGTTGCCACCGGTTTCGAGAGCGTGCAGTGTGTCCAACCGCAGCTTCTTGCGACGAGCCAACTCCTCCGTCGTCGGCCCGGACTCGGTGTACCACTGCGAGACCCGAGCGTATAAATCCCAACAGAAATAATCGACGAGCCGGTTGGTCTCCATCAACTCCGTAAATAGCTCGCTTACTCCATCAAGTGATAGACCGAGTAACTCGGTAAACCCGACAACTACATCCGCAACCTGGACACCGGTGTTGTCGATATAGTTTTGTACACCAATCTCATAGCCCTGCTTATAGTCGTCGCGCCGCAACAGTCGAGCAAAGGTATCGCCCAGAATTGCATTCCGAAGATGACCAATATGCGCTGCCTTATTCGGGTTGATGCTGGTGTGCTCGATCAGGCGGAACCCTTGCCCGCCAATCGCCACGTGTTCGTCGCTGGCGATCCGCAGAACCATCGCTGCTCGGTCGAGCTTGATATTCAGGTAGCCAGCTCCGGCGATCTCAATGGACGTCACACCCGGCAGGTTTGACAGGTCTTCCGTCAACGCCAACTGCAACTCCGTCGCAATCATGCGGGGAGCCTTACGCAACCGCTTCGCCAGCTCAAAGGCAATCGGCAAAGCGAACTCGCCCATTGCAATCGAGGGCGGCTGCTCCACCGCTAGCTGGGCGAGCGTGATGTCGTACTTGGCGACGAGGACAGCCTGGATGCGAGCGAGGAGAGTCTGCTGAATTGTGCGATACATCGTGTTCAAACACCGCGGGTTCTTCGAATTTATGGGCTCTCTTAGTTTACTTGACCGCCCCTGATCCAGCAGACGCAAGGTAGACTTGGGTGGGCGATCTGTGGCTCCAAGAGGGGTATCGTTGCAGCGACAAGAGCAGCATCAAGACCGCCGCCAGGCCATTGCGATTGTCGGACTGCTCAGCATTTTCGCCCTCGCAGTGCAGGGCTTCCACCCCTACGCCGAGGATGGCGGTCTCTACGTCGCCGGCATCAAAAAGATGGTGGACCCCTCGCTTTACGCCGCCCGGCCTGAGTTCGTGCTTGCACCGCTGCGCTTCTCGCCCTTTGCTGCGACCGTCGCGGACGTCTGTCGCCTGTCGCACCTCCCCCTGCCCTGGGTGTTGCTTGCCCTCTATGCCGCCAGCATCTGGATGACACTATTTGGCGGTTGGATGGTCATGTCCCGCTGTACCCCCAGGCGCGCGGCCCGATATGGCGCCGTCGCCCTGCTCGCATGCTGGCTTAGCATCCCCATTGCCGGCACTTCGCTGATGCTGATGGATCCCTATGTGACGGCTCGCAGCTTCTCCACTCCCCTCACGCTCTTCGCAATCGCCTGGGCGATGGACGCAAGGGCTGGAAGCCAGCGTGCCGGACTACTCTGCGCACTCGCGCTCGCGCTCGCAGTTGTTCACCCCCTGATGGCCGGCTACGCCCTGGCGGCGGTCGTAACTCTCATTGTGGTTGGATCCCAACTGACACAGGTTCGTGGCCGCGGGCCATTGCTCCTCGGAGGCTGCGGCCTCGTTCTCGCTGGCGTAGTACAAGGGGTTGCGCCATCAGAGTCACCGCACTACTTACTGGCAGCGATGACCCGCAGCTATTGGTTCCCCATGAGCTGGCAATGGTTCGAGATCTTCGGACTTTTTGCCCCATTGGCCCTGATTTTTGTCCTCCGGCGAGCATCTCCAACGGCTCATTGGCGCATGCTGGGCCAAATGGCGATCATCCTTGGAATTCTCTCTGTTACGATCGCAATCTTCTTCTCCAGAACCGGTCTGGCAACCCATCTTGTTGCGAGACTGCAGCCGCTGCGCTGCTTTCAGCTTGTGTACGAAGTCATGATTCTGCTGCTCGGCGCCTATATAGGAGATCGCTGGCTGCACCGTACGCCGTGGCGCTGGATGGTGATGCTTACGCTCCTCGGCGGTATTATGTTCTTCGCCCAGCGCAGCACCTACCCGGCTTCAGCGCACTTTGAATGGCCTTCAGTCGCCCCGCGAAATCAGTGGTCGCAAGCCTTCGTGTGGATTCGCGATAATACTCCGAAGGATGCCGTTTTCGCGATCGACGCTCACTACATTACCCGCGAAGGCGAAGACGCACAGAGCTTTCGCGGCATTGCAGAGCGCAGT
This sequence comes from Rhodanobacteraceae bacterium, assembly GCA_043783075.1. GTDB lineage: Bacteria > Acidobacteriota > Terriglobia > Terriglobales > Acidobacteriaceae > Edaphobacter. The sequence continues at coordinate 584 of JAYVZU010000385.1, read as the reverse complement.
GTCCTGCCCGACTACTCGAAAGATGGCGGCGAAGCTTCGATCACACCGACGTTGGCCGATGCGTGGGTCGAAGGCCAGGCAGCGCAGAAGAGCCTCAACAGCGACGGCGACCGCCTTCGTGAATCCAGGCTCCAGCCGCTCGGAGTCTCATGGGTGGTTCTGACGCACCCCAGCGTCACGGCGTGGTCGTGCCCCTACGACAATGCAACAGTAAAAGTCTGCCGCCTTCCATAGGTTTGGTTAGTTTCGAGTGGTAGTTGGCTGGGCTCGCGTAACAACTAACATCTCCTGATCGCGGGCTTCGAGGTTCTTGTAGAAATCGCGAAGGTCCGGATACTCGCCTGGCGAATCATAAACGTGGCCGATGATTAAATTTCTGACCGACGTGACCGAATCGGCCGTAGCCGTTGATGATTGTTCGAAGCCAGCAGCGTTCGTAAGGGTCTGACGCTCGGGCGATGGAACCGACTCCAACACCATTCCAATCGGCAGCTTGTAGCGCACCGAGTCCTCGGTCATGCTGGCGAAGTGCATATCAACCGTCACATCGCGCTTGACCTCTGGAAACAGTGGCTTCGCGTTCA
>JAYVZU010000384.1:0-4301 GCA_043783075.1 Rhodanobacteraceae bacterium | reverse complement strand
CGCGCGGAGACCCCCTCTGGACGCTAAATTCCGGGGAATCGCCCTGAAGCAATTCCTTGTAGCGGTGCATATCCGCAAGCAGCGGTATGGGCGTTTGATTTACACTCTGCAAGGCGACAAGTTTCAGCGGCGTTTGCAATTGTGATCACGCCCGGCACCAGAGCCAGGATTCAGAGACACGGAAATTAGACAGATACAGGAGATAGACATGGCAGCAGTGGATGAGAAGGTCAAGCAAATCATTGTCGAGCAGCTTCAGGTGGATGAGGCAGAAGTAACGCCGGGCGCGAGCTTTCAGGAAGATCTGGGCGCTGACTCGCTCGATGTCGTTGAGCTCGTGATGCAGTTCGAAGAGGCCTTCGATATTCAGATCCCGGACGAGGACGCTGAGAAGATCAAGACCGTCAAGGACGCCGTGGATTACATCGAAAAGAACCAGAAAGGCAAATAAGCTCCAATGTCAGAGTCATACCAACGGTCGCACGAGCGTCCGGCACCGCGCAGGGTTGTCGTCACGGGAATTGGTCTTATCTGCGGCGTCGGGAATACCGCGCCGCAGGTCTGGGAAGGCCTGTTGGCGGGCCGCAGCGGTATGGCAGAGATCAAGTCTTTCGACCTGACCGGCCATCCGGTGCGCTTCGCGGCTGAGGTCAAGGACTTCGATCCGTTGCTCTTCGTGGAGAAGAAGGAATCGCGCAAGATGGGGCGGTTCATTCACTTTGCGCTGGCAGCAGCGGCGGAGGCGATGGCGCACTCCGGCCTGGTGATCGACGAGACCAACCGCGATCGCTTCGGGGTACACATCGGCTCGGGCATCGGTGGATTCGACGTCATTGAACGCGAGCACTCGGCGATGTTGGCCGGCGGACCGCGCAAGATTTCGCCGTTCTTCATTCCGGGCTCGATCGTGAATCTGGCGGCTGGGCATGTCTCGATCAAGTACAACGCACGCGGGCCGAACGAGGCTACCGCGACCGCTTGTACTTCGAGCGCGCACTCCATCGGCGATGCTTTCCGCATCATCGAACGCGGCGACGCGGACGCGATGATTGCAGGCGGAACCGAAGCGGCCATCACACCGATGGGCGTTGGCGGATTCGCCGCAATGAAGGCGCTTTCCACCCGCAATGACGACCCGCAGCACGCGTGCCGCCCGTGGGATAAGGATCGCGACGGCTTCGTGGTGGGCGAGGGCGCGGGCATTCTGATTCTGGAAGCGCTTGAGTTCGCGCAGGCTCGCGGAGCAAAGATTCTGGGCGAAGTGATCGGCTACGGCATGTCGGCTGACGCCTTCCACATGACGGGTATGGCTCCAGAGGGTGAAGGCTGCTTCCGCGCGATGAACAACGCGCTGAAGGCGGCAGGAATCTCGCCGGACAAGATCGACTACGTCAACGCCCACGCTACGTCGACGCCACTTGGCGACGCGATGGAGTCGAAGGCGATTGAGAATGTATTTGGCCAGCGCGCGCTGGACCACGAACTACTGGTCAGCTCCACCAAGTCTATGACCGGCCACCTTTTGGGCGGCGCGGGCGGCCTGGAAGCCGGCATCACGCTGATGGCGATGCTGCACCAGACGGCTCCTCCGACTATGAATATTGTCGAACTGGATCCGCAATGCCGGTTGAACTACGTTCCTCATACGCCGGTCAGTGCGAAGATCAACTACGCCTTGTCGAACTCGTTCGGCTTCGGCGGAACGAACGGTTCGCTGGTCTTCCGACGCTGGACGGAATAGCGAAAGAACTGAAGGACCGTACTGGTAAATTGCGTATGTCGTGATTTGCCGGTACGGTTTTTTTCATTTTTGGCGATATCATTTGGCCAAAGATGGCACTGAGTCTTCTGCGCAACCCACTCGTATTGCTGCGATGGTCCGTCACGGTTCGGACGACTTCTCTAGCGGCTGTGGCAATTGCCAGCTTGACGCTGGTGGGCTGTTCCGCCATGACATCGATTGTACCCAGCGCGGCGGTGCAGGGTCTGTAGGGGAAAGTCCACGGAGGCCAGCAGCCTGTTGCCGGAGCGAGCGTCCAGCTTTTCGCCCGGGGAACGACTGGCTACGGCAGCGCGGCGACGTTGATTACTTCCACGACGACCGACGCCAGTGGCAACTTTACGCTGCCCCGGCCTTACACCTGCCCGTCCAATTCCCTGCCAATGATTTTGGTCGCAACTGGCGGGAATCCCGGTGCCGGAACGAATAATGCCGTGGCGGAGGTGGCGATCGTAGGACCTTGCAGCGGCCTGACGGCAGCAACCAGCGTATTCATCTCCGAGGTCACGACGGTCGCGGCAGCCTATGCGCTGGCACCGTTCGCGTCGCTACAATCGAGCAATACGAACGTGGGAACCAGTGCGACTAATTTCCAGGGTTTGATCAACGCCGCCGGGCCGGCCTCAAATCTGGCCAGCACGACTACCGGTCAGGCCACTGCTGCCACCGCCCTGAGCGGAATGGTCCTGCCGACTGCGGAGATGAATACTCTGGCTGACATTCTTGCAGCTTGCGTGAACTCTGGCGTGGGGGCGATTCCCTCGACCACCTGCGCGACACTATGCGCTGCGGCCACGCCTCGGGGTGGTTCCGCTCCAACAGACACATTTCAGGCTGCAATCGATATTGCGCTGAACCCGGGAAATCATGCCGCAGCGCTGTTTGCCCTGGTGACTCCCTCTGCTCCGTTTCAACCCACGCTGACGGCTGCGCCAGGCGATTTTGCGCTCGGCATTCAGTACACCGGCGGGCAGATTGCCGGTGCCGGCTTTACTTCGGGGTTAGCAATCGACGCTGCTGGAAATGCCTGGGTGGGGAGTACGGCGGGCAGCAACCCGAAGAGCATCACAAAGATCTCTCCGGCAGGAGCGGTCCTCTCCGGGGCAAATGGATTTACGTATGGGACTACAGGAGGTAACGGTTTTTCGATCGACGGTTCGGGGAACGTCTGGTTGGATGTCGCGCAGCTCTCTGAAATACTCGAACTGAATAGCTCCGGCTCGGTCGTCAATACGTTCACAACGCCGTCGTTGGTGAAGCCTACGGGGATCGCCTACAACAATCGCGACGGCACCATTTGGAGTGCGGACACCAATAATCAGCCTTCGCTGAACAACGGTTTCAGTGACTTCATCGGCACCACCGTCACCCATGCCACCTCAACCCGGACGGACGCCGTTGGCAGCCCATATGGCGGAATGAATGGGCCGTTTGGTGTTGAGATCGACAGCCTGGGCAATGTTTGGGTGCCAACTCGGCCACCAACACCACGAACAATGGCGTAGGGTCGGTTGCGAAATTTACGCCGCCAGCAAGTGCGGGGAATGCGTATACGTTGCAGAACTTTACTACCGGCCCTACCAGCTATCCGGTGGAGATTGGCTTTGACAGCTCCAACAATGCCTGGGTGACGCTGCAAAACAGTGTGGTCGAGTTTTCGAACGCTGGCGTTCAGCTGGGTAACTTCGTCTCGGTTGCGACCAATGTACCTTCAGGCGTAATGGTGGATGGGTTGGGCCGAACCGTTGTTTCAAATGGAACGAATGCGAGCTACTCCACCCCAGGCAGCCTGACGGTCTTCAGCAGCAACGGCACACTGTTATCGACGGCGAATGGGTCGGTGGGATATCTGGCGGGGAACACGATCCCAGGCGAGCCGTTTGTTCCAACCGGGCTGGCGATCGATACGTCGGGCAATGTTTGGATCAGCGGAGGCAACAACCTCGCTGCGGTGCCCTACCAGTTCGTAACGGAGTTGATCGGCATTGCCGCACCAATCATCACGCCAATGACAGTCCAGAGCTCGACCAACAAGTACGGCCAGCGGCCCTAGCAACAGTCGCTAAACCAGAACCGCCCAGCTCATCGCGTGAGAGCTGGGCGGTTTTGTTTCCTGTACAGACCGCCGCCGAAGGGGCACATCGGTCATCGGTCAGGAGACAGAGCCAGTCTTATTGCGTTCCCTGTTGGGGCTGTCACCTTTTCAAAGCAACATCGACGTGCAAAGCTTGATTATCATGCCTTGCCTGCCCAAGCCTACACGCAGAAACTTTCTGGTTGCTGCCGCCTCCGCTCTGCAACTGTGCGGCCGTTCGTGGGGTGCCGGGCACTCGGCTGCGTTACCCGCAATGCTCTCTGGACTTCGCACCTCCGTGCTCTTCGCGGGAGATGAAAACACGGCCTATCGTGATCCAGCGGTGCTTTATCACGGTGGCTACTTCTATCTGTACTTTACCTTTGTGCAGAAGTTGGAGGATGGAATCCGTTATTCCTCGGTTGCCTGGAGCCGGTCCCGTGATCT
>JAYVZU010000383.1:0-4306 GCA_043783075.1 Rhodanobacteraceae bacterium | reverse complement strand
ATCGAGCCGAGGAAATCCAGCCCAAACTGAGCCGCCGTACGCTCGGTGCCGCCCGCCCCAAAGATATCCATCATCGAGCCATCTGGCATCCGCATCTGCGACATATTCTCGACCATACCCAGCACATCCACCTTCACCTGGTGGAACATCTCCAGAGCCTTGCGCGCGTCTTGCAACGCAACCGATGACCCGGTCGAAACTACGATTGCGCCGGTCAGAGGTACAGTCTGAACCAGCGAGATCACCACATCGCCCGTACCCGGCGGCAGGTCGACGACAAGGTAGTCCAGATTCCCCCACTCCACCTGCTGCAGAAACTGCCGGATAATCTGGTGCAGCATCGGGCCGCGCATTACCATCGGCTTATCGCCCGGCGAGATCAACCCAACAGAAATAAACTTCACCCCATGCGACAGGATCGGCTCAATCCGGTTCTCACCCACCACATTCGGCTGCCGAGTCACGCCCAGCATCATCGGCACATTCGGCCCATAGATATCGGCGTCGATCAGCCCGACCGAATACCCCATCTTGGCCAGCGCCACCGCCAGATTCACAGCAACCGTGGTCTTCCCCACGCCGCCCTTACCCGATCCAACCGCCACAACATGCGCTACACCCGGCAAAGGCATCGGCCCCTGCGGTACTCCCTGTCCTGCCGCCATCACTTACTCCTTCAAATGCCCGTCATTCTGGCAAAGCCAGAATCCCCGTATTTGCCTTGACTACCACCTACTCACTACCCACTGTCCTTCAAACATTCCACTCCGCGCCCAACTGCTCCCTCAATCTCTTCTTCCTAAGCATCTCTCCCGACCGCATCTCCCGACGACGCCCCGCATCTTCGTACCGACGCAACTGGTGATCCGTCTCGCAAATCAACTGGGGGACGACCTGCGGGTGTCCTTCGCGATCCACCGCCACATAAGTGAGGTACGCCGAACTGACATGCCGCAGCCTCTGCTCGCGCACATCTTCGACCATCGCCTTTACGCCCACTTCCATCGACGTCTTGAACGCGCGATTGACGCTCGCTTTCAGAATCAGCAGATCGCCCACATGCACTGGAGCCACAAAGTCCAGATGATCCATGCTTGCTGTAATCGTAATCGCTCTTGCGTGACGGCTCGCCGCCATCGCCCCTACCAGGTCGATAAACTGCATCAACCGTCCGCCAAACAGATTACCCAGCGCATTGGCGTCCGCTGGAAAAATAATCTCGCTACGTTCCGACTGCGACTCACAAACCCTGCGTGTAACTAACGCATCACTCATGCTCTCCAGTTTACAGTGCAATGCCCGACCGCGGATTCACGCAGAGAAACGCGGATTAAACCCTCACCTGACCCAAAATCCGAGGTCATTCTGAACGCAGTGAAGAATCTCAGTATTTTTCGATCGAGCGGACCAGCCAAAAGGACGATAGCCGTCCGAATCTCAGTATTTTTCGATCGAGCAGACCAGCCAGCAGCACGGTAGCCGTCCGAACCCCGTATTCCGCCGTTGCCCGTCCTTAATCCGCGTCCCTCCGCGCCAATCCGCGGTCGGTCTTTAGAATGGTTCCATGGACAAGCTAGCAATGCTCTCGCAGATCCTCACCCAGGACCCCACCAACGCCTTCGCCCGTTACGGCCTCGCCATGGAACTCGTCTCGCAGGCCCGCGTCCCCGAAGCCCTCACCGAGTTCGACCGCTGCATCGCCGACAACCCCGACTACGTCCCCGCCTACCAGATGTCTGCCCAAACCATGGCCGCCAACGCCAACCCCGCCGGCGCAATCACCCGCCTCCACGAAGGCATCGCCACCGCCAACCGCACCGGCAACCAACACGCCCTCGCCGAAATGGAAGCCCTGCGGGAAGAGCTTACCTAGTCTTGAAATGACCGCATGATCACGACAAGAAGCAGCAGTCCCAAGCCTCCAGCTCCAATAAGAAACAAGGCAGTAAACGAGAATTCAAGAACATCCAGCCAGTAAGGAGCGGTCTTCGCTGTGAAATAGGCAAAGCTCCAATAAAAGAACGGAACCACGACGACAAACGAAAGTAGAAGACTGCCCAAAAACAAGAAAGCAGGCTTCTTGAGATCCGCGTTCTCGCTGATTTCGGCTTTGCCATCCTCTTTGAACAACACGCCCGCTAGTTGCCCCGAGGCTAGCATCACGCCACGACCGCATCCCGCCTTTATCCCTCTAATCCCCGTTCAAGCCGTTGCCTGTCCTACTCCCCCGGCCCACTCCCAGGCAAAACCAACCCACAATCCGCCTTCTTGTAAACCGAAGTGGTCTTCGACGTCCACTCAACCCGCTTCGGCTCCCCGTGTCCAATCGGCGTCTCCCCCACAAAGTGGATCGTGGTCAACGCGTGCTCGTCGTCGCTCCACGTCGTGACGATGCTCGCCTTCCCCTTCATCGGTGCCGCGCAGACCAGCTCGCCAGTCATTCCGCCCGGCGTCATTGCGACATTCGTCATCGCGCAGCTACTCGTCGTCTCCGGAATATCACCGCCATAGCGGTCCATCATCGTCTGCGTCAGACAAACCTTCGTCGTCTGCGTCGGAACCGAAGGAATATTCTTCGTCGGCTTCTGCTGCCACGTCGTCTTCGTCCGCGATTGCCAAAGCCCCGGCTTCCGCGCCGGAGCCATTCCCAGCGCCGCCACCAACACCAGCCAAACCCCCATCCCCACGCTACTTAGCTGGCATCGGCATCGGCTTCACCGATCCGCAATCCGCGCTCTTGAACACGGACGTAGCCTTCGAAGTCCACTCCACCGGCTTCGCTCCGCCCGGCGCCATCGCCATCTCACCCGTAAAGTGTACCGAGCTCGACGCGTGCTCCTCATCACTCCAGGTCGACACGATGCTCGCCTTGCCGCTCATCTGCCCCGTACACACCATCTCCGCCGTCATCCCGCCCGGCTTCATCGCGACATTCGCCACCTGACAGGTACCCCGCGTCTCCGGAACATTCCCGCCGTACCGGTCGATCATCTCCTGCGTCACGCACACCTGAGTCGTCCGCGACGGCATAGCCGGCATCCCAGGCATCGGGGCCGCCTGCCACGTCATCGCTGTGGTCGACTCCCACAACCCTGCCTTGCGGTTCGGCGCCATCGCCAAAGCTGCCAAAGTCACGCAACAAAATCCAATCGTGCTACCCACCCGCGATCTGCGCATACTTCTCCTCGTGGAAACGCGTCGGCCCTGACGCGCCTTAAATCTATCCCACCCAACCCAGCCATGAATAGAAAAAACGGCTGCCCTCCGACATGTGTGATACCCGACGCAGCATTTCCCCATGGCTCCGGCCTACACTTCTCGCCATGGCCCAGCCCTCCCCAAGGCTCACTCTAGTCAGCGCCGCGCTCGCCGCTATCCTCGCAACCCTCACGCTTGCAATCCCGCTCTACGTCATACGACCCTTCCGCCCGCAAGGTGTGCGGGCCCTCGCCGTTGCTGTCCATGTACGCAATACCGCCCTATTAGTCTCCGGCCTCTGTGCCCTGGCCGCGCTGGCTCTTCTCGGCTGGTTCTGGCGCTCCGTCCGCATCCCCGCCCGCCTCGCGCTCCTCTGCTGCGCGATCATCGCCGTCTCAGCCTCCGCGCTCACCCACGTCAACGTCTTCGAGCGGATGTTCCATCCCTACCCCGCCCCCGCCTTTGGCACGGCCAATGAAGTCGCAATCGACACAACAGACAAACTCCTAAGCGTCACTATCGATAGCCAGACCCACGCCTTCCCCATCCGCACCATGGGCTACCACCACATCGTCAACGACACGCTCGCCGGCATCCCCATCGCCGCCACCTACGGCACCCTCTGCCACACCGGCATCATCTACGACCGGTGCCTCTTCATCGATGGCCGCCTCCGCACCCTCTACTTCACCCTCGCCGGCATCAACAACGGCAACGCCCTCCTCCGCGACACCAGCACCGGCTCCATCTGGCAACAGAGCACCGGCGAAGCCATCTTCGGGCGCTCAAAGGCCGCCACCTAACCCTCATCCCGTCCGACGAGCTCACCTTCGCCCTCTGGCGCACCGAGTGGCCCGGCGGCCTCGTCCTAAAACCCTACGCACCCAACGCCGCCCTCTACGACCCCAAAGACTGGGAAGACCACATCGCCAAAACCCACGTCGTCATCGACACCTCCAAAACCGGCATCGACCCCCACACCCTCACGCTCGGCATCACCGTCAGCGGTCAGGGCAAGGCCTTTCCCGTCCAACTACTACTCGCCGCCCACGTCGTAGAAGACAACCTCGGCAGCCAGCCCCTCCTGCTCGTTGTCGGGCCCGACAAT
>JAYVZU010000382.1:0-4322 GCA_043783075.1 Rhodanobacteraceae bacterium | reverse complement strand
GTTCGAATCGTCATCGTGAGTCTGCGAGAGTGTGTAGTTCACCGTCAGATTCGATCGCCGACCAATCTGATTTGCGGAAGTCAGCAGTAGACCGTTGTAGTCGGAGTGCGCGCCAGACACCTCGGTCAAAAGTCTGCCGATGCTCGCATTGGGCCGAGGCGTTGCGAAGACCGCAAGCGTCCCGGGGTTCGAGAGGTTGAGGTCAAGCCGCCGCTCCAGACGCCACGTGCTGCTGTGCAGATACCCCGCAGAAACCGTGTAGCCGGGCTTGATCTCTTGCTCCACGCCACCGGCAAACTGCAGCGAACGTGGGTTGCGGAAACCCTTATCGATGCCATAGACCAGAGCTTGCGGCATCGTAAGACCCGCTGGCGTAAAGCTGAATGCCTTCATACTTGCGGCAGCTATAGGCAGTATCTGCGGATCGAAGTAGCTATCCGCAACAACCGTCTGTGTGCCGTTGTCAGCGAAGACACGATGGAACAGTGTCGCCGGTGTTGATGCGTCGTAAAGACCCGATGAGACACGCACCGTAGTATGCGCCGAAGGCGTCCAAGCGAAGCCAAGACGCGGCTGCCACTGCGTCAGGTCATTGGGAATGCGCTGCGTCTGCACTATCGCTGCATTCGAGTGAGCGGGCTGTGGATTCCACTGCCCATCCCAACGCAGACCCACCGTCAGCGTCGCTTGCTTGCCAAGCGGGAGCTTCGCGGCGGCGAACAACCCAAGCCCACGAATGGCAGCCTGATACTTGGTCGCGCCCGTGGCAAACGTCTGTTGGTAGCGACGCGGAGTATTGGCCGTGTAGGCCGCCAGGGAGTTGTAGTCGAAGCGGCCGTTGAGGTTCGCTTCCTGCTGCTCGTATGCTGGGTCATACGCAAAATTGCCGCCAAGATTCAGCAACTTGCTGCCTCGGCTGATTGAGACGGTGTCGATCACCTGCAGTTGCTGCGACGTATAAAGGTGCGGCCCAAGCGCGTCGCCGCCCAGCATCCCGACACCGTTGATGTTGATTTCCGGAGCCGTAGAATTGGGCGTCACATTGCGATGATCGCCCGACCAGGACACCAGCAGTTGGTTCACACTGCGTTGATTCAGCAGCGTAGTTAACGAGGCCTTGCTCCACACGCTCTGACCGCTCAGGGAATCACTATGGCCTGATGAAGCAATGCTGCGCGACGAACCATCCCCGATGTTCGACGCACGAACACGATTAACTGCAAGCTGCAGATTGAGCGAATTCGCAGGGCTAAGTGTCGCATCGCCACGCAGCGAAATCGCCATCGGCGTGTTGCGTTGGATCACCTGACCCTGCAGTGCCGTGAACGTTGTCGGGAGGGCAACTCCAACAGCCTGCGGCTGAAATAGAGTGAAGTACGGAGCCTGCAGCAGGTCCTGTTCGATTCCCGTGTAGAAGAACAACTTGTCCTTACGGATTGGTCCGCCAAGCGAGCCGCCAAACGTGTTCTGCCGGCTGTCTAGCTTGTTCCCAAAAGCGTCCGCAGATGTCGCCCAGGTGGGGCGCACCGTGTAGAACGCCTCTGCCCGCAACTTGTTTGAGCCTTCCTTGGTCGCCACATTGATCAGGCCAGCGTTGGTGCCGTCAACATCTGCTGTCGCACCAGAGCGCACGATCTGGAACTCGCGCACGATGGTCTGCGGCAGCAGGAACGTGCCGTCCGCTGCACCGCGCCGACCACCATGGAGAGGGTCGTTGAAGCTGTTGCCATCCACTTGTGTGACGACCGCTGTTGAACGCTGCCCCGCAACGACCAGACCGTTCTCGCTGGTGTCTTCGACGATGCCTCCGCCAAGCTGTCCAAACTGTGTAAAGTCGCGATCGCGATTCGGTAGATACGTCACTGTGTTGCCTGTAAAGAAGCTGCTGATCGAAGCCTCTTCCTTGTTCACCCGCGGCGCGAGGGTATTGCCTTCGGAAGTCGCACCGCGAGCGGTGACAGTCGTTCCCTGCTTGACCGCTGGAATCGCAAGCCCAAGATCCACCTTCACCGTGCTGCCCAGGCCAAGTGTCACGCGGGCTGCGCGTCTGGTCTTCATGCCTGTGGCACTCGCCTCCACGGTATACGCACCCGGCGGCAAACCGGTCGTCTGATAGTCACCGTCCGCATCGGCCGCGAGTGTCCGTTTCATGTTGAGGTCAGTGTTCGTGATAACGACCACAGCACTCGCAACCGCATGATGCGCAGGGTCGAGTACCTGCCCCGCGATGGAGCCCGTATTCGATTGGGCGATCGCTGCAGAAGCGCATACGACAGGGGCAACCAAAGAGAACTTCCACGTCAACCTGGTCATCTTAGAACGACACCTTTGCTGAGAACTGCAATGAGCGAGCGGGTAGTTGTGCAGTCACCCCAAAGTTCGGCGTGCCAAGCGTCGCCGGGGCCGTAGCGCCATTTCCATAGGTGCCAATAAAGCTGACAAAGTTCGCATGGTTCAGCGCGTTAAAGGCTTCAGCACGCAAATCCAGCTTCACGCGATCACGGAAGACTGGAAACGCGCGGCTGACATACGGATCGACATAGTAGACCGGCGTTCCGCGGCCAACATTGCGCCCAACCACCGCGCCATTGATCACGGGCCGGTCCGTCGTTGCGCCGGTGTCGCCGCTGTTCGTCGTGCCCGTCGTCAGGTTATAGGGCAGCCCGCCACCCATGGATGCGATGCCGCCCACATGAATCTGGAACGGTGCCCAATACACTCCGCTCACGACCAGTCGATTGCGCTGATCGTACAGCGCGTTGCCATACTCCGCCTTGCCGGTTTGCAGTGGGTTATTCGGATTCTGACTCGTGGCATCAGGGTCGACATTGTCCATCGTGTGCGACCAAGTGTAGCTGGCGAGAGCCTCAAAGTTATGCGCGAACACATGATGCAGGTTCACATCCAGCGCGTTGTAATGAAGGTATCCATTGTTGACGTCGGATTGGATAACGCTGTAGGGCGGCAGCGTTCCAGCACCGGTCGTACTGCAAGCCATGCCAAGCTGCTGGTAAAAGTAAACCCAATAGGGCCGAGTGCAGTTGGCGGCACTTGCGGATCGCGTCTGATTCTGCGCGGTGCGGACAAAAGAAGTAGGCGCATCCACATCCAGCGGACGCACATTGCGAAGCTGATGCGTGCCAACGTAGTCGATGCTCAAAACCCAATTCGGCGTAAGCTGCTGCGCGATGCTGAACGTGTATTGCTCCGAGTATGGATTGAGCAACTTGCTAGGATAGCCAACCAGCGTCGACGTCGGAAAGAACTTGTTGTAGTACGAACTGAGCCCGGGCCGCAGATAAAGACTACGCAACGGAACCGCACCACCAGTCGGGAACGTCGGCAGTGGAGCAGCAGCAATGCTGGTCGGAAAGCCGACCTGGCTGGGGGTCGCAGTATAGGTAAAGACGCCGGTCGGGCCAGTCAGCGAGTAGTTAGCCTGAGCGTTGTCGACGACCTGGGAATAGTAGATTCCGAAGCCACCCCGCACCACGGTCTTGCCCTTGCCGGTGACGTCATACACAAAGCCCAAGCGGGGGGCGAAGTTCAGTGTGCCATTCGTGAATGTCTGTCGCTCATAGCGCAACCCGGCATTAATAGTCAGGCGATCGGAAGCATGAAAATCGTCCTGAGCGAATAGTGACCAGATCGCATCGTCAACTGTGTAAGAACCGTTGCCAAAGCTCTGCGAGTAGTTCGCGACGTTGGCGATGTTATTGATCCACGTGGTCTCGCAGTAGGTCTGAATCTGCGCGCTTGTAGCTCCTGCGCCGGGACCGGAGCACGTGTTGTAGGTGAACTTACCCAGATAGACCGGCCCACCAAACTCCTTGCTGTTACCGCCCGTGTGCGCAAGGATCGCATCCCCACCGACATTGGTCTGATGACGCCCCAATGTCGCCGTCAACGTATCGATCATCTGGAACTGGTGATTCATCAATAGTGCATTCTGCGAGGTGCCGGTTGTAAACGTTGCCAGACCAGTAATGGCCGCGACAAACTGTGTACCGTAAACGACCGGATCGAACTCGGTGATGGGCGATCCAAGCTGAAACTGTGCTCTCGCGTTATTCAGCAGATGTGGTGTCAGCACCGCAGTATCGCCAAGCTCCAACGTATAAGTACGGCGATGGAAAACACGCGCCACGGTAGGCAACGATGCGCCGCCCACAATACCGTTCGGATTGGTGTCAAAGAAGGCGTCCGCATTGAAGCGCAGGAAGCCGTTGTTCTTCAAGCTCAACTGTTGATCCAGTCGCAGGAAGCCCATCCAATCGTGATAAACGCCTTGATAGCTTATGACGTTCAGAGGCGACGTAACC
>JAYVZU010000381.1:0-12978 GCA_043783075.1 Rhodanobacteraceae bacterium | reverse complement strand
CCTGAGCGACATCAAGACGCTTCTGCGCCTGGTACAGCCCGGCGACAGTCGCGTCGAATCCTGTGTCGCGCATGGCTTGCGCGTACGCCGCCTGCGGCATGCTCTCCAGCGCCTGCAAAGCTTGGTCGTCCTGACCCAACGCGTGCTGGATGCGAACCAATCCCTGCCAAGCGTCTACATTATTCGGGTTCTTCGCAAGCACCTGCCGATAGAGTCCTGCAGCCTGATCCAGCCGATTTGCCGCCTGCAATAAGCCAGCGTACTGCAACTGGGTCTCCGACTCCAAACCGCGGGCATCTGCCGGAAATGGCAGGTCGAGCGCAGCCTTCAGAACCGTCTGCGCATTGCCATCCTCTCCGGCGGCTGAGTATGCCGACGAGAGCGACCGGAGGTACAACGGATCCTTATACAGCTCGGCACGAACTGCAGCCGGCATCGCCTTCTCAGTTGCTAATGCGTGGGCTGCATCGCCCGCGCCAGCCTGAGACAGAAACAGTCCCCGCCAAGCGTGGGACGCGTTCGGCTTCAGCTTGGCGAATTGCGCAAAGTACGGTGCTGCCGAGGTAAACTGCTGCGCGCGCAACAGGGTTCCACCGAGAGCTTCCAGCGCTTCCACGCTGGTCGGACGCATACCCAACGCACCGCGATACTGCTTTTCAGCGGCGGGGAGATCGTTCTCATTTAGCGCCGCAGCACCTTCACCCATCGTGTACCAGAAGCGCGATGTCTCAAGCGCCGGTTCTAGTCCGGCATCTTTCGATCCGTCCTGCTTCGCCTGCGCGAGGAAGCTGATCGCACCGCCAAAGTTCGCCTGCTGCATCCGGATGTAACCCATCCCAGCCAGTGCATTGGCATTCTCAGGGGTTTTTGCGAGGATTACTTTGAACTTCTGTTCCGCATCTTCAAGGTGCTTCGCGTTGAGCGCTTTGTAAGCGTCCTGCTCTTCGGCGTTCCGAGCGACAAGTGCCGCAGCCGCAGCCTTCTGTTCCGGAGTCAGCACACGGACCGGCGCGGCGGGAGGAGCCGCCTTCGGCATGGTCTTTAGTGCCTGGGCAAGCTGCGCGTCATTATGGTGCGCGAGGTATTCCTTGATCTCACCCGACGTCGCAGGATTCTGCGCGTCCCACAACAGGGATTGCCGCAGAGCCTCAACCGCCTGTGGATCCAGTTGGTGCGCTTCGAGCATCTTGCGCCCCTCAGCGCGGGTCTTCGGGTTGTAGGTCAGGATTCGACCCAACGCAACTTGATACCGCGAATCGCCGGGATTTTTTGAGACCAGACCACGCAGGCCGGCAATCGCATGGGGCCGACCCTCTTCCGTAGCAGCTTCCGTCTCGTAGTAAGCAAGTGCAATGTCACCTGCGGGGGGTGTATCTCCGTAGAGCTTGCGATAGGTCGCCATCGCTTCGGCGTACTGTCCCTGTTGTGCGAGCTTGCCAGCCTGCTGCAGGTCGGCGTTGTGATCCGACTGCGTCCCCATCTGCTGGGCACGGGCAATTCCCGGGTCATCCGGATTAATCTCCCGGAGTTTCTCTATATAGGTATCAGCCAGCTTCGAATTTCCGCTCAGCTTTGCCGCGCGGGCAAGTCCGCCCAGAGCTTCGGTATTCCGCGGGTCCGCCAATAAAACCTGTAGCCAGGTCTGTGCGGCCATATCGACACGGCCGCGAACTTCCAGCGCATGTGCCTTATCCAAAAGGGATTGGGTCGCCGCCGGGGGAGCCTGGGAGACCGCCGCCTGACCGACAGGGGCCGGAGCCTGAGCCGCCAAACGAGGAGGCAGGGGGGCAAATGTTGCCGCACTAAGCAGTGTCGCCATCGCCCAAATTCGAATTTCAGAGAAGTTATTCATAGGTAAATTCAACGCGCTGCGAGAACCCGGGAGGTATCAAGATGGATACTGCAGCTATCCCCTTGAGGGTAACGTCTTTCGAGCGCCTTGTAATGCTTTTTCTGCACCGCGCGATGTGCGTCACCCGATCGCACAAATCGCCAATAAAGACGGGCCTATTTCCACTTCAAATGCAATTTTCCATCGCGATCGAACCGATACCGCTGCTCAGTCCATGCGGTGGAAAAAAGGGCAAGATTTTCGTCGTAGTACTCACCCGGATGTCCGTAAAGGCCCGTGGCCGGATCCTGCGAGGCAATCAGACGGTCCTGCTGGAGCTTAGCTTGTGCCCGCAAACCGACCGACTGCAAGTAGGGAATGACGGCTGCCGAAAATCCGACCGAAGCTGCGGCTCGAACCACAGTCCCCTGCCCATCGACCTCCAACGGAGGCGTCACCGACATCTTCATGTACGCAGCCATGCCGGACACGGCCGCAAGCAACTCCCGCTGCCCACGTGTCCCCGAATCGGAAATTCCCAGCCACAAGTAAACCCGAATGGCGTCATAACTACCCGCTGCCTGGGACTCCCGCGCCCCTGCCGTTGGCTCAATCGGCGGAGCTACCGCCCGGACACCATTGGGACTGGCGGCAACCCAATCCATCGCAAATCCATGTCCAGCCTGCGCATCCAGGAGCTGCGGCAGCGTCTCCAGAATCCCGCCCCATGGCCCATCCGGCATCGTCTTCGCAAAATACGCGACTAAAGGCAATGGAATGTAGCTGGGATTCAGGATGTAGGTCTGATCGTCGGGATGGAAGCCGTGCGGTCCGGGAATCAGCGCAGTCCCGATTCCCGGAACCAGCGCAACTTCTTCCCTTGCAATACGAGCAGCCATCAGCCGCCCAAGGTTCTCATACCGAGGGTCTTTCCAGAGTCGACCTGCCTCAAGAAGCGAATACGCCATCCACAAATCGGCATCCGACGCTGGATTGTCGTCTTTAACCTTCCACTCACCGGATTTTGTCTGGCCCCACTCCCAGGCGGGCAGTCGAGCCGTCAGATCGCCGCCGGCAAGATTTGCCTCGGTCCACTTGAGTAACTTTGCGAATTTTGCCTTGTCGTTATCCACGAGGGCGAAAAACATTCCGTACGCCTGGCCTTCACTCGTTGTTCGATCCCCTGCCGTCCGATCGATGATCCGCCCCTGATCGTCGAGGAAGTTTCTGGTGTACGAGGTCCAAAGTGGCCACGGATCCGGCTGCGCGTCGCAGCCCTGCAAACCTGCCAGCATCGCCAGCAGCAGCAACAGAGAAACGCAGGGGCGCAATGCCCATCCGGCCCTCCGTTTTAGTTCGCAAGTTTGAATCAGAGCCCGACTCCCGATGCCATTGAGGTTGTTATTCGTTACCCTGCAACCGGACGCGGGCGTGACGGCGGAGTTGCGCGCGAATCAGTGCCGCCAACAGGATGCAGATGATCACAGTGCTGATGACCACCAGCCATGGGAACTCCGAGAACAGCATGTGGAAGCGAACCCACGGAGACAGCGAGCCGACGTGGTACACATCGTTGCCGATGCGGTACGAGACGAAACGCGTGCCGTGCAGTACGCTAACCGACTGCTCAATATCCGACGACTGCGAGGTCTTGAGGAACACGTTGATGAAGTTCGGCACAACGCTGTGGTCGCGCAACGCAATCACAACAACCGACTTGTTCGAGCCGCTGGGCCACTCGATACCCTCAATCAGGGCGTCGGGTAGACCGCCTGCCGTCTCAAGTTGGCCGGAGACGATATGGTCCGAGCTGCGAACCTTCCACCACGCGTGTTGCAAGGGCGAGAAGAAACCCTGCGTGTCCTGGATATGCAAGCCGCTGCCATCCACCTTGACCGGAAGGGAGGGGTTCAGATCGGCGAGCGCAGGCTGGTCGTCGACCGTGCCCATCACTAGATAGTCCTTCACCGAGTCCTTGTTCATCCCAGCGCGATTTGTGACCGTAACGTTCAGAACCGGATAGCCGGTCTGCGCGCCGAAGTGGCCCATGAACGTGAGATAAAGCTCAATCTCGTCGACCGTCGGAGCATCTGGCAGAACAACTGCCGTATCTGCCAAGTCAGCCTTGCGCGTAAACGGATAGCCAGCGTTTGCGAAGATCTCGAGGTTAGGCATGACAGCCCAGTGCGGAACATCCTGAATATCGAGCCATGAACTCTTCAGCACAGCGCCCTGCAAATTCAGAGGAGCCGTATCCTGGCACTTACCCTTCTTGGCGATCTGGAAGACGAACCGCATCATCAGCGAGTTCGAGAACGGTCGCATGTCGACCACCGGAACCGGCACCACGGTATCCAGTTGTGCTGAAGCTTTCTCCGTATGCTGCATCGGAGTCGAGCTTACGTAGGTCGTGTTCATATAGACCTGCAGCGAACTCTCATTCGCCAGCGGAATACCGTTGTAGCGATACGCCATGTGGTAGCTCAGGTTCTGAGAGTTGCCGTAGTAGAGGTCCGGCGGGATACGCATGTAAGCGCCGACCGGCACGCTGCCATCACCCTGTAGATCGCCCGTCTGGGCGATATCGCCGATGTGGGTGATACGGTTCGGATCCGTGCTTAGCCAGCGCGGGGCGTCATCTGGCTCGCGAGCCTTCAACGATGCCGACGCAATCACGCCCTTTACCTCCCCGCCCTGCAGCATGTCACTATGGTTCAGCACCAGAGCTTCGGCGGCAATTACAAGTTCATCCGGGTTATCGCCGGTCAGAACCAATAGCTTGGAGTACGGATCTACCGGATTCGTTCGCATCGCGATCGTCGGCCCTGAGCTTGTAGTTACGTTCAAGGTCGCGGGTAGCTCCACGGCGGTCTCGCCCAGCACAATTGCGTTGCCCGCCGGAATCGTTCCATACGAAACCTTGAAGTGTACGGGGCGGTAGTCCGTCAGGATACCGAAGTAGGAGGCAACAATTCCGGCTGCACGCAGCGCCTTCGGCGACGGCGGGTTGAGAAACACAATCGAAATGCTTGGGTGCAGGTTCACGGCCGAGTCGTAGAATGGCAGCGGCAGCAGGCTCAGATCGTTCTGCAGCGGCAGCAGCGAGCCGGCAATTTCAATCTTGGTGTCGGAGTCGACGTGGCTCCACAGCGTGCTGTGCGAAGGATCTTCGCACTGGTACGTGTAGTGGCCGATGAACTCGAACGTCAGCTCATTCTGGTGGACCAGCATCTCAGCCGGCATCGTCAGCGTGGCTTCGAGTAGAGCGTTGGTCTCGTTACGAGTGACGTTCAACACCTGCTGCTCAGCAACCTTCTGCTCGGGGGTCAAGTCACCCGTAGGGCTGATGTAGGCTGGGCGCACCTGTACCGGCAGCGTGGCAAAGAGCGTTCCGTTCAGACTCACTTTGAGGTGGCTGATGTCCGGCAGAAGACCGGGCGAGAAGTGGTATTTCAGGTGCATCGTCGCAGTCTTTACGACCTGGGTTTGCGGCACGGAGAAGAAGACAGAGTGGTACGCATCCACGCCGCGTAATACGACGGTATCGGGTACGCCGACATCGGCCAGAGTAAATACGTTATCGAAGTTGCCGGGAGCAACAGGCCGGGCGCTGACTCCGCCATCCACACCAACGCCAGTCATTGCCGCGGCTGACGGATTAGAACTGGATGCAGGTGCTGCTGCTCCAGCCGAGGCAGGTGCAGCCATTGGGGGAGCGGCCTGCGCCTGTGCGCCGTTCGCGTTGCGGCCAAACGTGCCGGCTAGCAGCGCGATCAAAAGAAGCGGCGCGATTGCATTCGACGCCAGTCTTCCCTTCGGTGTCTTCTTTTTCGTTGTCATCAATCCTCTTGCTGTCTGGCTCAGGCCGTACATTGAAATCTTGAAGATCCGCCCCAGGCTTCTCATTGGGTGGTCGGTCTCGCGTGATTCACCCCAGCCAAGCCAGGTATCTGCTCGCGAATAGAGAACCATGGTTAGCGCCTCTTCTTCCTGAAGTGTCAGCGGGTCAAACTGTGCACGCAGACTTCTTCCGTCCGCACTCACTACCGTAGCTGGCAACGTGGCATCGCCATCGAGCACCGGAAAAACCAGCCTCACGGATTCACCTGGCAGCGCCGTAAAGCTGCGGTCCACGTTGATCCTGACGCCGCCAACCGAAAGATCGGCTGTCGCACCCTGCACTACCGTGCCATCCGATAAAACCACATCGACGGGCACATTCATCTGCACGCGAATCGTTTGGCGCCGCTGCTGGCTCTCCCACCCAACGGCAGTCGCAACGCCCAGGACGATCACATTGAAGCACGTCCAGATCAGGTTCATGACGATCGTTCCGGGGTGGGTTCCGTCCCACGCAATGCTCAGTGGCCAGATGGGAATGTAGAAGTAGCGAGGAATCGCCATCATCATTCCGCAGCAGTTCAGGAAGATCATCAACAAAAATGGTTGTGCAATGCGGACGTCGAAGAACCGGCGGTTTACAACGCCGCCCTTCGCCGTCACGTTGAAGCTACCCAGCTTCGGGTTGATCAGCGCAAGCATCGTTGGAAGGAAGATGTACGGCGCGAGTACAGTCTCGTAGGTTTCATTCCAGAACGAGTGCCGATGCTGGCCTTGAATACGCGAGTTCGTCACAACCGACAGCACAAGGTGTGGGAACGCGTAAGCCAAAATTGCCGCCCAGTAGCCCGGGACGTTCGTCTTGCCGAGAACCAGATAAATCAGCGGAGCAGTCAGGAATATTAGCCGCGGCAGCGCGTACAAAAAGTGCGTCATCGCGTTGAAGTAGCAAAGCCGCTGCGCCGCAGACAGACCCTTGGCAAACAACGGATTGTCCACACGGAGAATCTGAATCATGCCGCGAGCCCAGCGAATACGCTGCTTCACGTGACCACTCAGACGCTCTGTCGCAAGGCCAGCTGCCTGCGGAATGTTGATGTAAGCCGTGTTCCAGCCGTTCATCTGCATACGCAGCGAGGTGTGCGCGTCCTCCGTTACAGTTTCTACCGCGATGCCGCCAATCTCATCGAGTGCGGTGCGGCGCAGTACAGCGCAGGAGCCACAGAAGAAGGTCGCGTTCCAGAAATCGTTTCCGTCCTGCACGATGCCGTAGAACAACTCGCCTTCATTCGGAATAATGCGGAACTGGCCCAGATTCCGCTCGAACGGGTCAGGCGAATAAAAGTGGTGCGGAGTCTGCAACATCGCTAGCTTGCGATCACGCAGGAACCAGCCCATCGTGACCTGCATAAAGCTGCGGGTAGGAACGTGGTCGCAGTCGAAGATGGCGACAAACGGTGCGTCGAGACGCTCCAGTGCGCGGTTGATATTTCCAGCCTTCGCGTGCTTATTATCGTCACGCGTCATGTACCCGATGCCCGCGTCTTCCGCGAACTTCCGGAACTCTTCGCGCTTGCCGTCGTCCAGAATGTAGACGTTCAGCTTGTCCGCTGGCCAGTCAATATTCATCGCAGCCAGCGCTGTGTAGCGAACCACGGAAAGCGGTTCGTTATAGGTCGGAATTACGAGGTCGACTGCAGGCCAGTTATCGGGATCATCCGGCAACGGCACGGGTGTGCGGCGCAACGGCCACAGCGTTTGCAAATAACCCAGGAAGAGAATGATGAATGCGTACGACTCCGCCAGAACCAGGAGCCAGATAAAGAAGCCATCCAGCAGAGTCCACTTCGTGCCGGGATCCCAGAAGAACTGGAAGGTAGTGGCGATACGCCAGTAGCCATACCGGAAGGTTGAGAAGCACGAGACCAGCATCAGGGTCAGCGTGATCAGATAGCTAGTTGAACTGCGGTCCATCCACATCGCGACCAGTACAGTCAGCAACCCCAGCACTGACTGCTGCGGCCACGTGAGTTCCAGAATCCCTGTGAAAATAAGAAAAAATAATCCACCCACCACAATACAAATCCGGATCAGATTCAGCAGAAAGCTGTCACCGGACTCAAACTCCCGCCAAAGGGGCGACCTGGTCATCGTTCACTCCATCGATTATTGCGAAACCCTTGCGTGGAAGACGGCGACAACGTTCGCAGCCATCCTGCGACGTTCACATAGTCTTCGGTAATTGACGCGTCGGGAGCGTAATCCACGACCGTCATACCCTCTGCCAGAGCCTCACTAACCGCAGGGGCGCGCCGAATAACGAGCGACAGCAGACGGTCTCCAAGTTGCCTGCGGAGCACCTCCCGGACATCGAGATGAAGCGGTAGCGAAGCATCAAACTGGTTCAAGACATAACACGGCAAAATCGGGCGCCCTTCCGAATTCAAGGCTCCATCAAAGTACCTCTCCACGGTCTGCAAACTGATCACCGAGTTCATATCCGGTGCAACCGGCACCAGCACAATCGGATTCATCTTTGCCAGCCGCTTGATGATCCATCCAGACCCAGCATTGAGATCCAACAAAACTCGATTCGCACTGCTCGCGCTCACTGCCATTTCATCCATCAGCAGGTCTTGCCGCGCTTGGTCGCCAGAGCTTTTATCGACCTCGTAGCTTACGAGATGAATCGGAGCATCCGCGCTTCCGCTTGGTGGCGAGAAGGTCCGCACCACTCCGGGCCGCAACTCAGAGGCCCCAAAGTAAAACGGCAGCAGCCCATGCGACGTCGTATCCGCCAACAAGACCCTTTCGCCGAGAGAAGAGAGAACGCGGCCAAGAGTTGCCACCATGCTCGTCTTGCCGACCCCACCCGCCATTGAAAAGACTGCCAGAACCGGCGTTAGAATCTCTTTCTCCTGCGCAGCCGCAACGTCGATTGCCTTGTCCTGCCCCGGTTCAAACGCGCCCTTCAGTGCAAACCATCGAGACGCCACGCGCTCCCGCTGATCCTGAAGCGTATCCGCAACGGGCGGACGACTCACCGGCCGGACAGGCTGCGCCGCAGGAGGATTGCTCGCATACAGCCAGGCCGGGCCGGACTGCTCAGGCGCTTCGTTGCGGTCGCGCGCGGCTGTGTAGGCATCTGCTTCAGGCCTCTCGGGCTGCCCATAAGCTGGTTGATAGCGATCGGTATAACCGGGAGCTCCACGCCCAAAATCAGGCTCCGGCGCGCTGATGCGGTTCCGGACAGAAAATGTCGGCACCTGATCGGGAGCAGGCGGTCCATACGCCGGTCTAACTCCCGATGCGTCATCCGGGCGATACCCTTGCGGCCGACGACGAACTTCGAGCTCTGGCCGATAGGGCCTGCGCTCGCCAGACATACGCTGCTGAAACTCATCGCGATACCGATTCTGAGGTGTGGAATCCGGACGGTTCGGCAACGCTGGCTGATGAATGTTGTGCTGAACGGCTGGAGCCTCCGAATGGACGTAACCATAGGGATCGCTCGACAAACCCGGCGGAGTAGGCTGCGGTCCCGCTAAATACCGGCGCCGAATCTCGGAATGGGAATAGCTCTTGGCTTGCCGCTGTGCAGAGGCATGAGCCTCCGCAATCTCGCGCTCTTCGCGACGGGCTACTGCCTCCGCGATAGCGGCCGCCTCGGCACGCCGCGCAGCCTCTACCCGTTCGGCACCAGCGCGACGCGCGGCATCTTCGGCGGCTCGGAGCGCATTCTCGCGCTCTGCGGTGCTGTCATACTGCTCGGCCGTCCGGGCGGCGCGTTCCGCCTCGCGTGCAATACGTTCTGCATCAGCCGCAGCCGATTCGGCCTGAGCCTTGGCTGCTAGTTCCTGCTGACGAAGCTCTTCGGCAGCACGGTGCCGAACCTGGGCGCGGTACTCCCGGCGCGAAGCCGAGAAGTCGCGATATTTAGCCCCATGCAAATTAGCCCACGAATAGAGAATCGCCACATCTTCAGGCGTCTCTGCCAAGGGCTCATCGGAATTGTCAATCAAGTTCGAATCCATAGCGAGGTCCAGTCCAGTGAGTCCCTGTCTTTAGCGTCTAATTGCGTTAATTTCAGTGCAGGTTCAAGGGAAAATGGGCGGGAATCCTTGCACATTTTTTCATGCAATGTCTAAAGGCTACGGCGCACCGCAAGACCCGTCAATGCGTCAATAGTGTCACTCTAGTGGATGCAGCGGGGTTCGAAGCATCAATCCGACAGGGGTAACCAGTAAGTTATCTTGCCGAAACCAGCTTACATGAGGCTGCACCCGAGATTGTGCACATTTTATCCGGCACAGGATCGGTACCCGAACTTGTTCCTCCCACACCAAAACGCCGCCGCCTCGTACCCAGAACGCGGCAAAACAGTCGCCGCTGTGTTACTTTCGTAGAGGAAGCAGTGGTACGAGCCTGTAGCTCAGTCGGTAGAGCATCGCCCTTTTAAGGCGTTGGTCCTGGGTTCGAGCCCCAGCGGGCTCACCATCTCTCCCTGCCCAGCCTAAAATGCAACTGCAGCAGGTCAACTCGTCGGTTTATCCGGCGGCAGCACCACTGCGCAAAAATCCTCCAGAAACCGTTCTGCGTAGCTCTCCACAAGCTCCTTCACCCGAGCCTCCGAG
Organism: Rhodanobacteraceae bacterium; assembly: GCA_043783075.1. Lineage (GTDB taxonomy): Bacteria > Acidobacteriota > Terriglobia > Terriglobales > Acidobacteriaceae > Edaphobacter. The sequence continues at coordinate 2,673 of JAYVZU010000381.1, read as the reverse complement.
TGCGACGTAACGGTGATACCCGCGCGGTGCGGCTTGTGCAGCTGCAATGCGATCTCCGGATCGGTAAACGCGCCTAGATCCGGCGAATCCTGGCGCGCCAGCGAAATGACACTACCCGCAAAGTCCCGGTGCAGCGCTGCCAACGTGTACTCCTTCCCCGCAGCCAGGGCGTACTCCATCCGAGCCCATTCCTCCCACGGATTCACCCCGGTCGCAAACTCAACCATGTCAGCGATATACGCCCCACCTACACGAGCTGCCGTCTCCAGAAAGTAAAATCTGCCGTCTGCCGCCGACTTGATGAACTCCGAGTGCGTCACGCCATCCGGGAGGCCGAATCCCTCGATCAACTGCTGGTGTATCGTGACCAGCCCGACGCCATCGTCCGAAATCAGCGAAAGGTTACGGGTTGTAAAGACGCCGCCCTGGTGCATGGTCTGGATCGGCGGCCGCCCATACTGGCACGGGATGCTGCACAGCAGCTTGCCGCCCCACGTCACACCTTCCACGTGGAAGACCTCGCCCGCAACAAATCGTTCCAACACATAGTGGCTTTGCGGATCGCCGAGTTGGTCCAGAACCGGCCACAAGTCACTCTCCTGCTGAATCGGCTTGATTCCGATTGCGAAGGCGTTCATGCGCGGCTTCAGCAGCCATGGACCCGGAACCTCGCGCATGAAGGTCCGCAGATCGTCGTGATGGAACACGCCGGTAAACCCCGGAACAGGAATCCCCTTGCGCTTTGCCTGCGACCGCATCGCCAGTTTGTCGCGGAAGTACCTTGACGTAGCCTGTCCGAGCCCCGGAAGCCGCATATGCTCTCGCAATAGAGCCGCGTTTTCCAAATCAAACTCGTCCAGCGCCACGATGCGATCGATCCGGTGCTGCTGGGCGAACTAAGTCACGGTATTCAGCACTTGCTCTGGCGTCAGATCGGGCGGCATGGTCAAAAATTGGGCAAGTATGTCTTTTGGCCAATCGCCGTCGTGCAGTTTATCTGTGGTGAGCAGCGTGACGTTTGCGCCCAGGCGAGCCGCTTCGCGCAAAAACGGCTGGCCTTTTTCGTAGGAGCAGATGCAAAAAAGAGACGGTCGGCGGGAGTCGGGCATGTACACCTCATTAAAGATGAATCATCGCGCTTCTGCATCAATACACGGCAAACAATACATGGTGGACCAGCGAACTGGAATCCCAATTTTCTGCGACAGCTTTCGTTCAAGATACCAACATTCGGCGTCGCCCATAGAACTCCGGCGCGAGGACTGGTAGAGTTTTGATTGGAAACATGTTCAGTGCCCTCGAGATCGCTCAGATGCAGGCTGCCACCACCACGGAGTGGCATCTGGACCCGTCCCCGCTCACCGATGCCAGTCAGGCAACTGGACTCCTCGGACTCGCCACCCGGCAGCACCGCGCTAACTTCGACCTGTGGCACGAAGAAGATGCGGCGCGCTCCCCGGACGCGCCGGACTCCGACATCGCCCACGTCAAGCATGAGATCGATCGCCTGAACCAGCTCCGCAACGACCTCGTTGAAAAAATTGACCTCGCGCTGCTCGCGGACGCTGGAATCCAGAATGAGGCTGCCCCTCTCCACTCGGAGACGCCGGGCCTTATCGTCGACCGCCTCTCGATTCTCGCGCTGAAGATTTATCACACGGCACAGGAAGCCCATCGCGAATCCGCTACAGACGCGCACCGCGCCCGCAACCTCGAACGCCTGCATATTCTGGAGCAGCAGCGTAACGATCTTGCCTATTGTCTCGACGTTCTGTGGGGGCAGATTCTCCGCGGGGAGCGCCGCTTTCGCCTCTACCGCCAGATGAAGATGTACAACGATCCCGATCTCAATCCGGTTCTCTACAGCAAGACTCGATAGGCCTCTCGCATCCCATATTCGAGCCGATGAATATAGCGAGCGTGGGTCAGCTATTGACCCAGCCCCTGCTTCTGCGTATAAACCGGAGGAGACTACTCACCCGTAATACGGTCGTCTATCGCGTTGAACCCAGACGTGTAGACGCCACTCAGGTAATACTTATGGCGCCAACCAAGTCAGCCACTCCCGTCGCCGCGAAACGTGCACCCCGCACGCTAGCCGGAGCCGTGCCCGCCTCTGCAGATTCCAACCGTGCTCAGATGATCGCCAGCTACGAAGCCGCTCTGATGCTGATGCAAGAGGGCAAGTACGACAAGGCTCACGTCGCATTCGACAAGATGCTGCTGGTCGGCGCCGGCGATATGGCCGATCGCATCCGCATGTACATCAATGCGTGCGTTCAGCAGATATCCAAGGGCAAGACCACCTTCTCGAGCCACGAGGAGCAGTACGACTATGCGGTCTCGCTGCTCAACAACGGTCATTACGAAGACGCCCGCCAGCAGTTCAAGACGATCCTCGACGCCGACCCGTCGGCGGACTACGCCTTCTACGGCCTCGCGGTTCTCTCCAGCATGACCGGCGATTCGCACGAGTGCCTCGAGCATCTCACCGAAGCGATCCGCCAGAATCCGCGTAATCGCATCCAGGCTCGCGCAGATTCCGACTTCCAGGACATGGCTGACGATCCTCGCTTTACCGACCTTCTCTACCCCGAGGTCTAAAACATGTCCGGCTCGGCTGTCGAACCACTCCCCCACAAGGCCGACTCCAGAAATTCCGCTTCGTCCACC
>JAYVZU010000380.1:0-4344 GCA_043783075.1 Rhodanobacteraceae bacterium | reverse complement strand
CGAGCGCATCGCAGCAGCCGGTGCCGAGCTGCTCTATCTGCCGCCCTACTCGCCCGATCTCAACCCCATCGAAAAGCCCTGGTCCAAACTCAAGCAGTATTTCCGCGCCGCAAAGGCACGAACCGCCGAACAACTCCAACAAGCCATCGCAGATGCACTTCGATCCATCACCGCGCACGACGCAGCCGCTTTGTTCAAGACACCATTCCATACCCTATAGCAAATAGAGAAATGCTCTAAGACAAGAAAGTCCAGCCATCAACACGCTATGACTGAAGGGCTGAAATATTTTCAGTTCCTTGCATGCCTGCATCTGCAAGCTGGAGAAATGACGAGCGATACATGGCATTCACCACCGATCCTCTGACGGCTCGCGATCAGACGACTCAAGGTTGGAAGTTTGCCGTCGGCTCCTCCATCCTCGGCTGGGTGCTAGACGCCTTCGACTTCTTCGTCATGGTCTTTCTTTTCGACGCCTTAGCTGCACACTTCCACGTCTCGAAAGCTTCCGTCGTCTACACGCTCACGCTGACCATGCGCCCCATCGGTGCCTTCTTCTTTGGAGCCCTTGCAGACCGCTACGGCCGCAAACGCCCCCTCATCCTCTGCGTCCTCTACTTTTCGCTCCTGACGGTCCTTACCGGCCTCGCCCCCAACTACACCTTCTTCGTCATCTGCCGCGCGCTCTGCGGAGTCGGCATGGGCGGCTACTGGGGCATCGGTGCCTCCTACGCCATGGAAAGGTCCCCGCGTCGCTTCCGCGGAGTCCTCTCCGGGATGATGCAAGCTGGCTACCCCATGGGCTACCTCCTGGCCGCCGTCGCCATGCAGACCGTCGCCCCGACCTTCGGCTGGCGCTCCGTATTCTTCATCGGAGCTCCCGTAGCGATCCTGATCGTTGCCCTCACCTGGTTCGCTCCCGAATCCGAAGCCTGGAAACAGCACCGCCCCGCCTCCATGGGCCAGATCTTCAACGCAATGCTCCAGCACAAGGGAATCTTCTTCTACCTGCTGCTGATGATGAGCGTTCTCCTCTGCCTATCGCATGGCACGCAGGATCTTTATCCCGACTTCCTCAAGTCCATCCCGGCATCCCTGCGAGCTCCATCCTCGGCATGAAATCCCTCTACGCCGTGCCGATCCTCTGCAACATAGGAGCGATCGTCGGTGTACTCATCTTCGGCCAGCTCTCCCAGAAGATCGGCCGTCGCAACGCCATCATGGCTGCGCTGGTCATCGCCCTGCTATCCATCCCAGCGTGGGCCTTCGGAACCTCTCTCGGCGTCCTCGTCATTGGCTCCTACCTCATGCAAACCGGCGTTCAGGGAGCTTTCGGAGTCATCCCGGCCCACCTCAACGAGCTCTCCCCCCACGCCGTCCGCAGCCTCTTCCCCGGCTTCGTCTACCAACTCGGCGTCCTCGTCGCATCGCCCGCCACCGCGGTCGAGTTCACCCTACGCGACCACTTCGGCTACCCCTGGGCGCTCACCATGTTCGAGGGCGGCGTCATCGTCCTCATGATCATCATCTTCTGGCTCGGCCCCGAAGCCCGCGACCGCAACTTCTTCCGCGAGCCGGCCTAGCTGTTTTAAAAGGGCGGGGGTTTACTCCCGCCATAACCATGCAAGAAGTTCGCGGGCTTTGGCCCCCGAGGGAATTTCGGATCTCAACCAAAGGACACTCCATGAACGAGAAGCATATCGGCATCATCATGAACGGCGTCACTGGACGCATGGGCCTGAACCAGCACCTCATCCGCTCCATCCTCGCCATCCGCACGCAAGGCGGTGTCGCGTTGAAGGATGACTCCCGCCTGATGCCAGACCCAATCCTCGTAGGACGAAATTCAGCCAAGCTCCAACAGATTGCCAGGGACCACGGAGTCTCCCGCTGGACCACCGACCTCGCCGCCGCGCTCGCCGATCCCAACGATGCCATATACTTCGACTCACAACTCACCGGCATGCGCGCCGCCAGCGTGGAGGCCGCCATCGCCGCTGGCAAACACATCTACTGCGAGAAGCCCCTAGCCACCCACTCCGAAGTAGCCATCCGCCTCGCTGAACTGGCCAAAGCCGCGGGAGTGAAACATTGCGTTGTGCAAGACAAACTCTTCCTCCCCAGACTCCGCAAGCTCAAGCGCCTCGTCGACAGCGGTTTCTTCGGCCGCATCCTCTCCGTCCGCGGCGAGTTCGGCTACTGGGTCTTCGAGGGCGACTGGCAGGCCGCCCAGCTGGAACTACCGCAAGCAGGACGACGGCGGCATCATCGTCGATATGTTCTGCCACTGGCGCTACGTTCTCGACCACACTTTTGGCCGCGTGAAGTCCGTCCAGTGCCTCGGCGGAACTGCCATCCCCGAGCGCGTAGACGAGCAAGGAATTCGCTATCAGGCCACCGCAGACGACACCGCCTACGGAACATTCGAGCTCGAAGGCGGCATCGTCGCCCAGATCAACTCCTCCTGGTCCTTCCGCGTCTACCGCGACGAGCTTTTCTCCATTCAGGTAGACGGCACCCTCGGCAGCGCCGTCGCCGGTCTCCGCGAGTGCAAGACCCAGCACCGCGTCAACACCCCCAAGCCCGTCTGAAACCCCGACATAGAGAACCCCTTCAAGTTCCGCGAAGACTGGGTCGACGTCCCCAACAACCAAGTCTTCGACAATGGATTTAAGGTCCAGTGGGAGATGTTCCTCCGCCACGTCGCCGAAGACGCCCCCTTCCCGCACGACTTCCTCGAAGGCGCACGCGGCGTACAACTCGCCGAACTCGGCCTGAAGTCCTGGGCAGAGCGCCGCTGGATCGATGTCCCGGAGATCAGCTAATGTCGGCCATCAAACTTGCCCGCCTCGACGGCTCCACCTACCTCTACGCACCTCTGGGCAATCCAGTCGCAACCACGCCTAACGCCAGCTTCAAAAAACGCATCGCCTTCGCCGCAGCCCACGTCGTCGTCGATCCCTTGCGCACAGCCGAGCCCCTCACCCACCCCGTAGTCGACTGGGACGCCACCCTCGCATACCGCGAACACCTCTGGTCCCTCGGCTTCGGCGTCGCAAAGGCCATGGACACGGCGCAACGCGGCATGGGCCTCGACTGGCCCCTCGCCCTCGAACTCATCACCCGCAGCACCGCCGCCGCCAAGGCCCAGGGCGGCTTGGTCGCATGCGGAGCCGGAACCGACCATCTGCAACCCGGACAAGCAATTAGCATCGAGCAGGTCACCGACGCCTATCTCGAGCAGTGTAAGGCCATTGAAGCCGTCGGCGGCCGCATCATCCTCATGGCCAGCCGGGCCCTTGCCGCCGTCGCTCGCAGCCCCGAAGACTACGCCACCGTCTACAGCAAGGTCCTGTCGCAGATCGGCCTGCCCGTCATCCTCCACTGGCTCGGGCCCATGTTCGACCCCGCCCTCGAGGGCTACTGGGGTTCCCGCGAAATCCCCACCGCAACGGAAAACTGCCTCAGTATCATCCGCGGCAACGCCGAAAAGATCGACGGCATCAACATCTCCCTCCTCGACGCCGAACTAGAGATCTCCATGCGCCGCAAGCTCCCCACCCGGGTCCGCATGTACACCGGCGACGACTTCAACTACGACCGCCTGATACTCGGCGATGAACTCGGCCACAGCGACGCCCTCCTCGGCATCTTCGACGCCATAGCCCCGGCCGCCTCCGCTGCACTTACCGCACTTAATGCCGGCGATATCAAGCGCTAACACGCGATCCTCGAACCGACCGTCCCACTCTCCCGCCACATCTTCTCCGCGCCCACGCAACACTACAAAGCCGGGGTCGTCTTCCTCGCCTATCTCCATGGCTTCCAGTCGCACTTTCGCATGGTGCGCGGTCTCGAAAGCGCGCGCTCTATCCCGCACCTCTGCGAGCTCATTGTCCTGGCCGACAAAGTCGGAGTCCTCCGGGACCCAGCCCTCGCCACCCAACGCATGAAGAACTTCCTACTCTCCGCAGGTATCGCACGAACATGCTCGACCGCCTCAGCTTCAACCAGATGACCGCCGACAGGTGGTCCTTCGAACAGGCCGTAACCAACTGTGCGAAATCCGGGATCCCCTACATAGCCGCCTGGCGCCACAAGCTCGACGGAGACCCAACCAAAGCCGCCGCCATCATCCGGCGCGAAGGCCTCAAGGTCTCCAGCCTCTGCCGTGGCGGCTGGTTCTCCGGCCCCACCGCAGAAGATCGCCGCAAGCGCATCGCCGACAACCGCCTCGCCATCGAAGAGGCTGCGATCCTAGGAGCGCCGGTCGTCGTCATGGTCTGCGGCCCAGCCAACGGTCAAACCCTCGAAGACGCCCGCGCCACCGTCCTCAACGGCCTC